>CAJOFV010000005.1 GCA_905233925.1 Paludibacteraceae bacterium | reverse complement strand
ACTGCCGATGGCGTATCCGGTGAGCATTATTTTGAGTACGACGGTGCTGTTTTGGCTGCTTGGCACGGCGTTTGTCAATTTTGTGTTTGTGCCGACGAACCACCGTTATCTGGTGACGGTAAATCAGGTGGTGGCACTTGTGACCTGTCTCTCCGCCGTGTCGGTGTGGCTGCTGTTGAGGCCGTCCGTTTACGGTGTGGCAGCCGGTCTGGCGTTGTCGGGGCTGTGCGAAGTGGTGTTCTGTGTGGCGGCGACGCGGCATAAACGGTTGATGGCATGTTAGCGTGGATAATACATATTGCCTTTGCGATTGTCGGTGTGGTTCTCTGTGTAACGGCTCCGAAAGGGTATCATGCAGACTTCTGCCAGATGGTTGCGTGGTGCTTTGTGGTGCAGAATCTGCTGTATTTCCTCACGAACAAACGCAAGAACTTCGTGGGCTTTGAACTCTTCTTCGCGGTGGCATTCTTCTTTGTGAATTTCGGTTATGCGCTGTTCTATTTCCCCGAGCGGGAGAACTGGATGTTCTTCTGGCGGCCGTGGGACAGAAGCCTGATAGACCGTGCCGTGGCGATAGCGTATATGGGTTATACGTTCTATATGTTGGGCGTCACGCGCTGGTTCCGCATGGAGCGTCCCGAGCCGGGAAAGGTGGAGTTCCGTATATCGTTGAGCCAGTATATACTGATTTTCCTGCTGACGGTTGGCACGTATGCCCTGTATGTCGCTTCCGGCGGTTGGGCGGCGATGAATGCCGTTTACGGCGGCGGTGGTAACATCCGCGATGTCGGCATTTACTCGTATTTCTATGTCATTTTTACGCTTGCCATTTACCTGATGGCGGTATTTGTGTATCATATCCCGAAAACCAAATGGTGGTTCTACCTCCTTACGATGGGAACCTGCATTCTGCTGATTCTTGCCACCGGCAGCCGGACGGTAGTGTTGGGCGTGGGGCTGATTTTGGTGGTCGGATGGAACAACAACGTCCGCCGCTTCCGCGTGTGGGAAATCGTGACGGTTATGCTGGTCGGCGTTATCGGGTTGTGGGTAGTTATGGAGACGCGCAAGACCCAACTTGGCAATATTGTACAGATTGTCCGTGGCATGGACAAAGATAATCTGGTGGATATATTCTCCGACTTGACCATCAACGGCATTAACCTGTTTGTGTTGGTTGAGTACGGGTTGCATCATGCCAACGACTGGTTTAACGGCATGCTGATAGACCTCGCGACACCTATCCCGGGTATGGCGAAGTATATTGTTGCCTGGACAGGCAGACCCTATGAAACCATGTGCGCACAGGAAATGACGACGTATATCTTCGAGGGTCCGGACTGCGACTGGGGCATGGGGTGCAACATGATAGGTGACGCCTTCCGGATGGCGAAGTACGGCGGTGTAGCGGTGTCGATGTATCTTGTGGGTTGGGCGGTAAAGGAAAGCTATTACCGCAGCCGGACAAACATATACTGGTATCTGGTGTATTATCTGCTGGTGTCCTATTCGGTGTTCTACACCCGCGGACCCATCCTGTTCCCGCCGCGTGTACTGACATGGTCGCTGCTGCTGCTGTGGCTGGTGCGTTCCGTCACGACCTTTGACTGGAAACGGCTTGTTCCCGAGCCGAAAAGAAAGGAGGTGGCGGCATGAACATAGTCTATTGTATTCCGCACCTGTATAATGCCGGCGGCATGGAGCGTGTGCTGACACAGAAGGCGAATTATCTGGCTTCCTTGCCGGAGATGCACATAACGATTGTGACGACGGAGGTTACGCCCGCAGGCAAGCAGGTTTGTTATTTTCCGTTGGATGAGCGTGTGAGGGTTGTGGAACTGAATATAGACTTTGATGCAGATTTTCATGCTCCGCTGCTGCGCAAGTTCGTTAACCACCGGCGCAAACAAAAACACTATCGGCAGGCGTTGGTACAAGTGCTTTCGGAGACGCAGGCCGACGTATGTATCTCGCTGTGCGGCAAAGAGATAGCATTTATAGGCGAACTTGACGTGCCATGCCGCAAGCTGGCGGAAATACATTTTGCCATGACCCAACGCGAACAACTGCTTATGCAGTATCACAAGGGGCTGTTCTGGCGTCTGTTGGGAAAAATCCGCACCCGCCAGTTGCAACGAGCTGTGCGCAAGGTGGAGAAACTGGTTGTGCTGACGAAGGCAGATGAACAACAGTGGCGCAAGGCGGGCGTGACAAACACGGTTTGTATTCCGAATCCGACACCAATAATGCCCGATAACAGCGGCAAACACGATAAAAAGACCGTTCTTGCGGTAGGACGTCTGCACCCGCAGAAAGGCTACGACCTGTTGCTGCGTGCGTGGGCACAAGTGGCAGCCAAACATCCGGACTGGAAACTGCAAATCGTCGGCGAAGGCGATGAACGGCAGCACTTGGCTGCTTTGGCAAATGAATTGGGCATTGCCCAAACGGTGCAGATGGAAGGCTTGAGTAACGACCTGACCGCCGACTACAGGAGCAGCGGGCTGTTTGTCCTTTCCAGCCGCTACGAAGGACTGCCTTTGGCGCTTATGGAAGCCATGTCCTGCGGCTGTTGCTGCCTTGCATTTGACTGCCCGCACGGACCGCGGGAACTTATTGTTAACGAACAGAACGGCGTCTTGCTGCCGGCGGAAGATATAACGGCGTTGGCACAAGCGATAGACCATTATATTAACCATCCTGAATTACGGAAGTCCCTTGGCGAAGCTGCCTGTGCACACGCCAAAGCACACTTTGCGTTGGAACCTGTTATGGCACAGTGGCTGCAAATACTCAGATGAAACTGTTTTTGGATAATATTGTTTTTGCGTTGCAATCCGCAGGCGGCATTTCAACCGTGTGGTACGAACTGGAACAACGCGCGATGGCAGACAAACGGCTTGACCTCACAATCCTTGACTATCCGTGCAGTAATATCCAGCGCCAACGGCTTAATATCGCCGATTCGATAAGGCAGGACTGCGCATTGCGGCTGCAGGAGCGTTACCGCCAACCGTTGTTGGAAGTGGGCGAACCGTGTGTTTTCCACAGCAGTTACTTCCGTGTGCTGCCGCATCCACTGGTGGCTAATGTCACGACCATACATGACCTGACCTATCATATCTGCCGCCACGGTTTGCCGAAAAAAGTCCACCTACAGCAGGAAGCACACGCGTTGCAACATTCACGGGCGATTGTGTGCATTTCGCAAAGCACGAAGAATGACTTGTTGCGGCTTTATCCATCTGTCCGCGAGGAAAACGTGCGCGTCATCTACAACGGCGTGAGCTCCGTGTTCCACGTCTGTGACGACAAAAATATCACACGTTTTGAGTCGGGCAGTTATTTGCTGTTCGTCGGCGCCCGTGAAGCAGAATACAAGAACTTCAGTATGGCGGTTGAGATTGCCAGACGGTTAAAGATGCCGCTTGTAATGGTCGGTGCGCCGCTGAAAAAACAGGAACACTTGCTTTTGCAAGAAGAACTGGGAGAGGGGCATTATCAGTCGTTCTCGCATATTTCCAACGAGCAACTGAATATCCTCTATAATCATGCTTTCGCGCTACTGTATCCGTCTGCGTACGAAGGCTTCGGTTTGCCGATTCTTGAGGCGCAGAAAGCCAATTGTGTAGCGGTCGTGCAACGCGTCAGTTCCCTGCCGGAAGTGGCGGGAGACGGCGCCCTCATCGTGCCGCCGTCGGATTCGCTGCGGCTGGCGGATGAAATGACAGATGTGTTGCTTCAGTTGCGTAACGGCACAATCGATGCCAAAGCATTGCGCCTTGCAGGACAAGCCAACGCCAAGCGTTTCACTTGGGACAATATGTATAACCAACTTTACCAACTATACCACGAAATCAGCCAATGAAAGTCTCCATTATCACCGTAACATATAACAGTGCCACATCGTTGGAGAACACTTTACGCAGCGTGGAAACACAGACTTTCCGCGATATAGAGCATATTATTATTGACGGCGGTTCGACAGACGGAACGCTGTCTATCATAGAAAAGCATCGTGACCGTATTGCACAAGTCGTTTCCGAACCGGATAAAGGTATCTATGATGCGATTAACAAGGGACTCCGTTTGGCGACAGGTGACGTTATCGGTATTCTTAATTCCGACGATGTGCTTGCCGATGCCACAACAATAGAGACGATTGTCCGTAACATGCAGCAAACCAACGCCGAAATTGCCTATGGCGACCTGCTATACTGCACCGACACGGCCATGATAAATACCGTCATCCGCTACTGGCGCAGTAATATTTTTGACCCGAAGGCGCTCAAGTTCGGCTGGATGTGTCCGCACCCGACGCTATATGTCCGCCGTAAGGTTTATGAGCAAGTGGGCGAATATGACACGGCTTTCCGTATCTCGGCGGACTATGATTTTATTCTGCGTGTCTTCAGCCGCAACTACCGTTCGGTCTATATCCCGAATGTGTTAGTCAAAATGACCACCGGCGGAGTAAGCAACCGCGATGTACAGTCTATGTGTCGCAAGTCCCGTGAGGATTATCGCGCGCTGCGAAAGAATCACATAGGCAGTATATTCTCTGTTTTGTTCAAGAATCTCCGCAAAGTTTACCAATTCTTCCGCTAAAATAAAAAACTCAAACAATATGAAACCTACATTATTCGTTCTCGCTGCCGGAATGGGCAGCCGTTACGGAGGCCTCAAACAATTGGACGGTCTCGGACCAAATGCTGAAACCATTATGGATTATTCCATTTATGATGCCATTCAAGCCGGATTCGGCAAAGTGGTATTCGTTATCCGTCGCGTGTTTGAGCAGGATTTCCGCGAGAAAATCGTCTCCAAGTACATTAACCGGATTCCTGTTGAGCTTGTTTTTCAGGATCTTGACAACCTGCCTGCCGGATTCTCTGTTCCCGAAGGGCGTGAGAAACCGTGGGGCACAAACCACGCTGTGCTCATGGGAAAGGACGTTATAAAAGAGCCCTTTGCCGTTATCAACGCCGATGATTATTATGGCCGTGAGTCATTCCAAGTGCTGGCCGATTACCTCCGTTCCATCGAGGGCACGGAAGGCAATTATGCAATGGTGGGCTATCGTGTGTGCAACACGCTGTCCGAATCAGGCTCTGTGGCACGCGGGGTGTGCGAAACGAATGCCGAAGGTTTGCTCACAAAAGTGACCGAGCGCACCAAAATCCTGCGTGAGGAAGACGGTATAATCCGTTTTATTGAAGAGGATGGCAAAACGGAATTGGCAGAGAACACACCCGTTTCCATGAACATGTGGGCGTTTACACCCGATTACTTCAAACATTCAGAGGCGTATTTTGTGACCTTCCTCCGCGAACATGGCAATGAGCTCAAGTCTGAGTTTTATATCCCGACGATGGTGGATTATCTCATTCACAATGGCCAGGCAACTTGCCGCGTTCTGGACACGCCGAGCAAGTGGTTTGGCGTAACGTATGCAACGGATCGTCCGCAAGTTGTAGCCAAATTTGCCCAACTTGTGAAGGACGGTGTTTATCCGTCGCCGCTGTTTTAAGCGTTAGGAAAGAATGAGCATCTCGCAACGGGAGCAGTCAAATTGAAGACGGACAATCGTTCCGTTTCGGAGCCGCAGATAACGCGGCTCTTTTTTTAGCGGATTCGTGCGGCGACAGTGCCCCATTTCATAGAGCAGGCAATAACGGCAAGTCATGAGCACTTGCTCATTTTCACGTTTTGCCGTTTTCGCGTTTATTTGGTCATTTGGCGTCTCCATTCGTTCAAAATGCTAATCGGAATAAAATATGGCGGGCAGTTGATCTGCACCTCGCGGGCGATGTAGGGTGTGTCGCCGAGTTTGGTAAGTTGGGTCTTTATCGTTTCAAGTGCCTTTTCCGGATTGCGCGCAGGCTCTTTCGGGTAAACAAACTCGCGTTGCCTGTCGCCGAAATGCAGGCAGAAACCATTGGCTGTTTCGCTGAAGACGATGTCCACGGGAATACGGCGTTCTGCATGCAGGGATTTGAGGAACTCTATATCCAAGTTGCGGAATAAGGGCGTATTTGATGATACATGAAGGGTAACGGATTTGTTTATTTTAATGCTGTTGCCTTCCACGCCGTTGACAGAGAATCCTTCGTCTCCGAAGGTCAGTCCGTCGCCGTTGTGAAGTGTTACGTCCGGCAACAGACGCACCCGCAAGATGTTACCGCGCGCTTCCAACACTTCGCCGATATATTCACCGGTGGATTTAGGTGTTTGCCAGTTTGCCATCGGGCGTGTGCGGCCGTGCAGGAAATAGTCCGTAGCACTGCGGTGGAAGGTCTTCTGCGGATTCGGAACGAAGTCTGTGTGTACGGTTTTGTCATTTATATGGTTATTGAACCATTGGTCGAGTTTTTGGCGGTAGTAGGCGGTGATGTTGGTAACATAGGCGGCATCCTTGAGGCGCCCTTCAATCTTAAAGGTGGTGACACCTGCGTCAACGAGTTCAGCAAGATGTGCCGAGCGGTCGAGATCCTGCAAGGAAAGCAGATAACGCTGGTGTATCGGTTTGCCGTCATCGTCCGGAATCTCGTTCATGTCAGCGTCCAGAAGGTCGTACTGCATTCTGCACATCTGTGCGCAGCAGCCGCGGTTGGCAGAGCGTCCCATAAGTACCTCGGACATATAACAACGTCCCGAATAACTTACGCACAAAGCCCCGTGCACAAAGGCTTCGAGCTCGATATCCGGCACAGCGTTATGTATGGCACGAATTTCGTCTATGGATAGTTCGCGGGCAAGAACAGCGCGCTTGAATCCCATGTCGCGCAGACGTGCCACCTGTTCAGGTGTACGGTTGTCGCATTGCGTGGAAGCGTGCAGACGCAAGTCGGGCAACTCCCGGAAGAGCCGTCCGGCGAAGTCAAGGTCTTGCACAATAAGAGCGTCAATACCGATGGCGTGGAGTTGTAGCGCAATGGCGAAAGCATCGTCTGTCTCGTCGGGATGAAGAAGTGTGTTGAGTGTCACCAGAACCTGCACGCCGTACGTGTGGGCATACGTCACGAGTGTTGCGATATCTTCTATCGGGTTGCTTGCCGCCTCGCGCGCACCGAACCGCGGTGCACCGATATACACTGCGTCTGCTCCGGCTTGAATAGCCGCTTTGGCGACTTCCAAATCACGAGCGGGGGACAAGAGCGTTAAAGATTTCATATATGACTATTCCTGCGGTAATGGAAACATTAAGTGAATGTTTTGTGCCGTACTGGGGAATTTCAATGCAACCGTCAGAAGCGTCAACAACCTCTTGGCGTACGCCGAAGACTTCGTGTCCGAGAATGACGGCGATTTTTCCTTTTTCAAGTTTCCGTATATTCCGAATGGCTTCCTCAAGCGTCATTGAACCGTGCGCCTGCTCAACGGCATAGACTGTATAACCCGCTTCATGCAGCGTGTTGACGGCCTCCATTGTATCCTTGAAATACAGCCAGTCCACGGTGTCTTCCGCTCCAAGAGCGGTCTTGTGAATCTCCGCGTTCGGCGGACAGCAGCAAATGCCGCACAGATACACGCCCTGCAAACGGAAGGCATCCGCTGTGCGGAACACCGCGCCCACATTATGCTGCGAGCGGATATTATCCAACACCACGACCAAAGGCACTTTCGGTGCTTTGTGGAATGCCTCAGGCGTGAGGCGGTTCATTTCGGAAATGCTCAGTTTTTTCATTGGAGGAGGAACGGGAGGTTGACGGTTAGAGTGTATTCGGAGATATCAATAATGAAATCCTCGTGCAGCGGCAGAAGTTTTCCGTTGTCAAGTTCGACAAGCGTGTTGGCCGTTGATTCATCGACAGAGCGTATAATGCCCAACTCGCCCTGTTCGATGTCATTGAGCCGCCGTCCGACAAGGTCTCGCCAGGTCATCAGCGTTTCGCCGTCTTCATGGCTGACATCACTGCGCAGCATGAACGCCTCACAGCCAACCAACCGCGCAGCGGCCAGTTCGGAGTCAATACCTTTGAGTTGCAGAATCAAATCTTCAGCGCCTTTTGTGCGCCAGTCCAGTACGCGGAATGGAACAGGAATAGCGTTGATATTGAGCAGCACAAACTCCGCGTCTGCGTTTTCCCACAAGTCGTTAGTGGTGTGGCATTGGAGTTCGCCGCTTTTGCCATGCGTGCGACGAATAGTGCCGATGGATATGATGTCGTCAGGGGAAATCATGTCAGTCGTGAATATTCAGCCGTGGCGGGGAGTAGGAGGTAACATATTTGCGCAGCGCCTCCTTGCTGATGCCTTTGGAGGGCGTGCCGTAACCGAAGCTCAGGTCGTAGTGCTCGCCGCAAATCGGGCAGACGGCGTAATAGCCGTCAATGGTGCAATGTTGTACCTGGTTAATGCATTTGGGGCAGCAGAGGTCAAATGCGCTGTAGTGCTGGTCGTTGTCCACATAAATGACTACGCCTGCAAAGCCGTAATAATCTGTGCCTGTGAGCGGAAGAGTTTGTCCGTTGAAGTGGTAGCCTGCAGGATCCACAATTACATAAGCGCCGATGTTCTCCCGTACGAAATGGACATACATTCCGGCGGAAGTGTTTATTGTCAGTTGCACCGGACGGGTAGGGACGGAACTTTTGAACGTAGTGTCCTTACAGGCGGTGAGAAGCACTGCCAAGAGAACAATTTGGAACCATCTGAAACTACTTTGAACCATTTTATTGCACGGAACGAAGGTGAATCGTGAAAATCAATGTGGAGTAGGGCGGAATATAGGAGGCGGTTCCTTCAGTCCCCTGTGCCTCGTCTTTGTAGCCCAGTTCATAGGGAATGTATATCTCAATGTCGCCGTGGCAGTGGATTTTTTTCAGCCCCTCGGCAAAGCCTTCGACGACATTGCTGACGAGCAAAGTGGATGTTCCACCATCAAACTGAACGCCGTTGATGAGTGTGCCGCGGTAGTCGCAATAAACGACGCTGCTGGCGTTCGGACGGGCGTCCGTCGGGTTAGGGTCGGCAATGATTTTATACTGCAAACCGGTCTCGGTTGTCTGTACGTCGGGCTTGGTTTCATTCTGCTGCAGCCATAATTGGTTCTGGGCTTTCCAGTCCATCCAATCATCTTTTTTGCAACTGCTCAAAACTATAGAGCAAAGCACAAGGAATAGGGATAATAATGTTTTGTAGTTCATAATCGTCAGTTTGCGAGCCAGTTGCTCGGATTAAGTATGGTTTTGTCCTTCCAAATCTGGAAAAACAGTTCGGTTTTGTTATCTTGTTCGGGGTCGGAATAAATAGTTCCGATCTTTTGTTTGGCGGTCAGTTTGTCGCCTTGTTTGACATTGAGGCGGCTGAGTCCGGCATAAACGGAGCGGTAGTTTCCGTGTGCGACAATAACGGCGTATGAACCGCTCATGAGGAAGCAGGAGGTCACTTCGCCTTCAAACACGGCACGCGCGGTTGCTCCGGCTGTGGTTTGGAGATAAATACCTTTGTTGTCCACCGTAACGTCCTTGTACACAGGGTGTTGGTGCTTGCCGAAAGTGCCGGAGATAAAGCCTTTTTCAATGGGCCACGGCAGTTTGCCTTTGTTCTGCTCGAAGCCGCCTGCAACGAGTTGCTGCTCTTTGGTAAGTGTTGTTTTGGATTGCGCCTGTGCCTGTTTCTCAATCAAAGAAGTAATCTTTTTGTTCAGCTCGTCGGCTTTCTTTTGCTGCTTCTTGAGTTGTGCAAGGAGGTCTTTTTCTTTCTTTTTCAGGTCTTTGAGCATCTGCTGCTGTTTGCGTTCGTCGCGTGCCAGGGATTCCTGTTCGCGCTTTTGCTTTTTGAGTGCTTGCTGTTTGTCCTGTTTGTGCTCACGCAGTTGTTTATCCTGTTGCTCAATTTCCAGTTTGACGCCCTCAATGCGTGCCGCTTGCTGCCGGCGGTATTGCGCAAACTGCTGCATATAACGGATTCGGCGCACTAACTGCTGAAAACTGTCGGAGGAGAGGAGGAAAAGCAGGGGCGACTGCTGTAATTGGGCATAATGGCTCTCACGCACCATTTTGGCGTAGTCGGCTTTCAGCGCCGCCAAATCGCGCTCCAGCGTATCACGGCGGCGGTTCAGACCTTCCATCTCGGTGTTCAGGGTGGTAATCTCTTTGTCGAGGTTCGAAATCAGTTTCTTTTGGTTGGAGATGTTCTGGTTGAGCAACTGCAGTTTGTTGACCGTTGCCGATTCGCTTTTCTTGGTCTGTTGGAGCATTTTATTGGTTTGCTCGATTTGCTGCTTCAGTTCGCGTTGCTGCTTTTGCAACGTTTTGACGCTCTGCGCGCAAAGGTTTATGGCACAGAGCGTTATGAGGCAATATGTCAGCAGCCGTTTCATTGCAAGAGCAGGAGTTGGTTAATATCCATATACTGATAGCGGTCAAGACGGATGTGTCTGACGTTCACGGGTACGTCATAAGCAATATTCCCGTAGGTGGCAATCAGGCGCACCGTATGTTCGCGGAAACTGTAACCTAACGAGGTCTGTTTGCCGGTTGTCTGTCCTGTCGCAAAGTCCTGCAAAGCGCTCCACGTCATTGGCGGAACAACCTCCTCCCGTGCGGCATTCAGCGGCAGTTTCGTATAGCGGCGGTTGACTTTGTCGATGACAAACGCCGTGTCCGGTGTTATTTCGAGACGCAACAGTTCCATGTTCATCACAGGCATAATGGAAATGACAATCATCGAATCGCGCACCGCCTGCATTAGGCATTGCACATTATACCGCTGGGCATCTACGTCCAGTGTCAGCACAGTATTGGTCACTTGTGCCGTATGCCACTGCATGGCAGCCGTTTCTTCCGGCTGCGGCTCTGCCGGTTTTACCGCCTGTTTCTTTGCGGCACAACTGCACAGCAACAGCACTGTGAACAGAAACAATATGTGTTTTTTATTTCTCAAGGGCTTGTAGATGTTCTTTTATTACTTTCCGGTTGGGTTCGTCGTTGACATTTTCAAGGGCTTTGCGGAGGTAGAATCCCGCGAGGGCGTCTTGTCCCTGCAAATGCAGAATCCATCCGTAGGTGTCTAGGTAAACCGCATTATCCGGCTCGGCTTTGATGGTCTCTGCGCTCATGCGTTCGGCATACTTGATATCACCGCCGTGAACGGAAATGTTGTATGCGTAGTTATTCATTGCATACAGATTCTGCGGGAGAAGATAAAGGGCAATCTCGTATGTCTCAAACGCTTTGTTAATATTGCCGGCCTGCACCAGCGAATCGGCTTCTTCCGATTTGATGAGGCTGATGTAATAGGCGCAGTAGCGGTCTTGTTTGATGAGTTGGTAGTCTTCCTCGTCCAAAGGAACGGTCTTGGCAATCCGTTCGGCGACGGCGAACACTTCCGTGAGGTTTTCCTGCATGGCATATATATTGGCCTTAAGCATCAGGAAATACAACGATGTCGGGTCTTGTTTGAGGTAGCGGTCTATTTCTTCATAGGCACGTTTGCGGTTTCCCATTTGGTAATAGACGCGGTAACGGTTTAGTGCACTGTTGGCGTTGTAGCCGCGCAGTGCGTCAATCTCGTCCATTAAGGCAACAGCGTCGTTCCACCGGCGACGTTGCACATAAATGGGAAGCAGATAATCAGCAATGTCCACATCTTTGGGATTGTTTTTGTGGGCATTTTCTACTACAATTTGTGCACGGAGTGTACTTGCATTATCTCCTTTGTGGAGCAGAAAATCCGCAAACGGCTCCCAACAATCTTTAGGTGCGAGCGTGAACGCCTCTTCCAGAGCCTGTTCGGCATCTTTTTCACGGCCTAATGCTGCATACAGCCGTCCGAGATTTGACTTAGTCAGCCCGTCGTACGGGTTCAGTTTCTCGCAGAAGTCCAGAAGCACTAATGCGCGGTCATATTCTTCCTGGTCCAATGCGGCACGAGAGGCGTAGAAATAGTATTTGAACTGCTCCATCTGCTCTTCCGGAACAGTTGGGGTAGCCTTTTTCTTCTTGGCAAATGCGCCCGCTAACGGCAGTAGCAGCGCAAGGAATAATATGACGCTTTTGAGTTTCACTATTTCACGCCGCTATGTCCGAATCCGCCGGCACCGCGTTCGGTCTCATCCAGTTCTTCGACTTGCACGATTTCCGGTTGTTCGTGGCGGGCAATGACCATCTGGCAGATACGCTCTGCGGGTTCGATGGTTTGCGGTTCGTTGGAAAGGTTAATGAGGATAACGCCTACTTCACCGCGATAGTCCGAATCAATCGTACCGGGCGTGTTGAGCACGGTCAAACCGCGCTTGAGCGCCAAGCCGCTACGCGGACGAATCTGCGCCTCGTAGCCCTCCGGCAACTGCATGAACAGCCCCGTCGGAATGAGTTTACGTTCCAGGGGTTGAAGCGTTACCGCTTCGGCAATATTGCACCGTATATCCATTCCGGCTGCCTGTGTGCTTTCGTACTTCGGCAGCGGGTTATTGCTCTTATTGATAAACTTCACTGTCATAAATGTTAAAATGTGAAAATGAGTAAATGAGAAAATGTCAAAATCTTTTTTCTGCCAGAACTTTCAATCC
Organism: Paludibacteraceae bacterium; assembly: GCA_905233925.1. Classification (GTDB taxonomy): domain Bacteria; phylum Bacteroidota; class Bacteroidia; order Bacteroidales; family Paludibacteraceae; genus Colicola. The sequence continues at coordinate 26,191 of CAJOFV010000005.1, read as the reverse complement.
GTCTTCCACAATCCGGATATGTATGTCTTTCGCCATTTTCACGGGGTCGCCATCAATGTGGAACGGAGTCTCTTCTTCGCGGTAGAGCGTGATGTCCTGTGCCTTGGCGGTGTCCATGAACAGACTGTTGTCGATGTTCTTAGTGAACAGCCGCAATGCCAGTCCGGGTGCGCCGAGAAGGGCAGAAGAACTCATCATGCAGATGTCCATTTTTCCGTCCTGTATACTTGCTTTCGGCGCGATATAAGCGTCATTGCCCCATTGCGAAGCGTTGGCAAATGTAATCAGGAACGCTTTGTGCGTGATGTCCAAGCCGTCTCCGACAATATGATATGTCTGCGACTTGTATGTAAGCAGGTCTTTTACCACATGTTCCACGTAGGTCTTCAGACCACGCTTGCCGGCTTTTGCAAACTGATAAGCAATGAGCGCGTCAAAGCCTGTGCCGCAGGTGGTGACAAACATCCGGTCGTTGGCGAGACCGTAATCGCAGTAAATGGACTCCGAGTGATTGAGCATCTGGATGGCTTTCACCGGCTGCATCGGGATGTGCAGGTGACGTGCGAAGCCGTTTCCGCTACCCATCGGCAGAATACCTAATGCTGTCTGGGTGTCGCGCAGACCTTGTGCGACCTCGTTCACTGTGCCGTCGCCGCCGACTGCCACTACGGCGTCAAAGCCCATCGTGGCGAACTGACGTGCCAGCTCGGTCGCATGACCGGCATATTCGGTAAACACAATGTTTTGCAGCCATTGCTTGTGGTCCAACTCCTTTTCAATCAGTTTGGGCAATTTCCGTTTTACATTCTGTTGCGTACCGGAAATAGGATTGATAATAAACGCGATATTTTTCATAACTTACATATTTTCACTCATTCACTCATTCGCTCATTCGCTCATTCACACACCCTTTACCTGTATTTGGATTCGGTGCAGTCGCCGAGAAGGGAGACATAACTCTCGTACCGCGACATTGCAATGCGCCCGTCCACCACCGCGTCATAAACGGCGCAATCCGGTTCGCCCGTATGCAGGCAGTTCCCGTAACGGCAGTCCCGCCCGATGCGGAAGATCTCCCGGAAATAGTGGGATATTTCTTCTTTCTCCATCTGCACAGCCCCAAAGCCTTTTATTCCGGGCGAATCGATAACCCAATTATCCCCAAGCGGGTACATTTCGGAGAAGGTGGTGGTGTGCATACCCTTGTCGTGGGCGTCGGATATTTGTCCTGTGCGCGTCATCTCCCGTCCGAACAGCGCATTGAGTAAGGTGGATTTGCCTACGCCCGAATTGCCGGCAAATAACGTCACACCATTTACTATTTTATCATTTACGATTTTGTCATTTAGCGCTGAAATGGCGTATGTCGGGTAGCCCAAACCTTCATACAACGCACGAATTTCCGCCAACTCGTTTTGCTGCTCCGGCGTAAGGAGGTCAATCTTGTTGAATATCAGTACGGCGGGCACGCGGTAGGCTTCTGCTGTTGCCAGAAAACGGTCAATGAACGTCGTCGAGGTGGTGGGGTGATACAACGTCACAATCAATGCCACGCGGTCCAAGTTGGCGGCAAGGATATGACTTTCTTTGCTCAGGTTTGTTGAGCGGCGGATGATGTAGTTCTTCCGGTCGGCGATTTCAGTTATCCAGTTTGTTCCGTCCGGCAGTGTCTCCACCGTCACGCGGTCGCCCACCGCCACGGGGTTTGTCGAGCGGATGCCCCGTATGCGGAAGTTCCCTTTGACGTGACATTCCGCAGTATTTCCGCCCTCGAAATATACGAGATAACTGCTGCCAGTTGATTTTATAACCAAACCGTTCTCCATAAACCGCGCAAAGGTACAAAAAAAAAATGACCCGTGCAAATTTTTTTGATGTTTAATGTGAAATGTGTCATATTAAATGACAAAAAAAGTGAGATTTACGCTATTTCAGAAAAAACAGACTGTAAACAAAAACGCCTTTTTTGTAACATTTTGACACTGAAAAACTGAAAAATTTCGAAGCCGCCATCAAGCCGCCTAGAAGCCGCTTTTCGGGTGTCGTCACCCCGATATCAAAATGTCACAAAAATGCCCGAAAATACAACAAAATGTCATTCCCTATCCGGTTTTTAGAATGCTTCGGTGGCGGTGATGTAGAAAGCGTAGGAATCCCAGGTGTTCCAGTTCTTGTAGATGTTGTTGCGGGCAACGTCCAGACGGATGTTGATGTGGGCGTCGTTAATGCCGATGCGCAGGCCGAGACCGTAACCAATCTTGGGTGTCGCCCAACGCCAATGGTCGGTGTTATAGACATCGCCTATGCCGGCAAAAGCATGCAGCCGGAGGAAGTTCCATAGCGGGAAGCGGAACTCCGCCTGCAAAGCCATCATCACATTGTCACGGAACATGTTCTGCCGTACGCCGCGCACGAGGTCCTGTCCGCCGAGGGTGGGGAGCATCTGGAAGGGAATGGATTCTACATTGTCAGATAATGCCCATTCGGTTTTGAACTGCCAGGCGAAGATGATGTTCTTGGGCAAGGAAATGAACTGCCGCAAATCCGCCTGCAGGTGCGTCATGCGCGCCGTTGAACCGAGTGCCGGTTCGTAATGCGCCGCGGAGGCTTTGAAGAAAAGACCATTGTGCGGATAATAGAGAGTGTCGCGGGTGTCGTACTGGGTGACAACGCCGAGAGACCACATAATATTTACGATTTTCTCATTTCCACATTCTCCCATTTTCTCATTTTCCCATTTTTTTATTTTCTCGTGGGTGAAGTCGAAGAGGGGGCCGATGGACCAGTTGGCGGGAAGGTAGAGTTGTGCTTCAATATGTGCCGCACCGCGTTGCGAGGTATAAGGCACGCCGTGCAGGCGTTCCTCTGTAACGGTGTTGCCAACGCCGTAGTACGTGTCGGGATAATCGCGGAAAGAACCCTTGAAGCGCAGAAACCAGGGCGTGTCGCCACCGAAATACAACGTGCCGCCTGCGCTGATGTAATACTGTTTGTTGAGCGTGTAGCAGCCATCGCCGTAAACGATAGATGTATGTTCCGAATCCGGCAATTTGAAATAGCCTTGTACACCTGCGCCGAAGCCCCAGTTTGTTTCAGGCGAATGAACGATAATCGGAACGCCTATGGCGGGCAGAGACCATAACTTATCCCAAGTGCGTGACCCTTCGCCACGCACTTGCACAAACGGTACAAGGCATAATAAACTTGCACCGAGAAGATATCTCTTTACCGTCCGTATTGTCATAATGCCGCAGGCGCGGTGAGTGACCTTATACGGTCATGATTTCTTTTTCCTTCTTGGCAAATACTTCGTCGATTTGCTTGATGTACTTGTCGTGCAGCTTCTGAACGTCATCCTCGGCGTCTTTCTCGGCATCTTCGGGCAGACCTTCCTTAACCTGCTTCTTGAGCGTCTCAATTGCATCACGGCGGGCATTGCGCACACTTACTTTGGCGTTCTCCGCTTCGGCTTTGCACTGCTTTGCCAAATCACGGCGGCGCTCCTCGGTCAACGGCGGGATGATAAGACGAATGACTTCGCCGTTGTTGTTGGGCGCGAGACCAATATTGGAGTTAATGAGCGCACGCTCAATGACGGAAAGCATGTTCTTCTCCCAGGGCTGGATTTGAATAGTTCGTGCATCGGGAGTAGTAATGGTGGAGACGTTAGAAATGGGTGTCATGGAGCCGTAGTAATCGACTTTGACAGGGTCCAGAATACGTACAGAGGCTTTACCGGCACGAATATGTGCCAGAGCGTCGTCCAGATACATTACAGCCGCCTGCATCATCTCTTCGGCGTCTGATTTGATTTGTTTGGGTTCAATCATAGTGTTATTTGGGAATTTGAAGATTTAAAGATTTGAAGATTATCAGGGTTTTACTAATGTGCCGATGGAATCGCCCTTGATGACTTTGAGAAGGTTGCCTTCATGGTCCATGTCAAAGACGTAAATGGGCATGTTGTTTTCGCGGCAGAGGGTAATCGCCGTGAGATCCATAATCTTCAGACCGCGGGCGAGAATCTCGTCATACGTAATCTCGCTGAACTTGGTTGCCGACGGGTCTTTTTCGGGGTCAGCTGTATAGATACCATCGACGCGCGTACCCTTGAACATGATGTCCGCCTCGATCTCGATGGCACGAAGTGCGGAAGCGGTGTCAGTGGTGAAGTAGGGCAGTCCCGTTCCGCCGGCGAGAATAACGACATTGCCTTTGGACAGCAGGCGCAGGGCTTTGGCTTTGCTGTAGAAGTCGCCGATAGGCTCCATGCGAACGGAAGTCAGTACGCGCACTTTCTGCCCGATGGCTTCAAGAGCGGAGGACAGGGCAAGCGAGTTGATAACCGTTGCCAGCAAGCCCATCTGGTCGCCTTTGACGCGGTCAAAGCCTTTCTTGGAACCCGACAACCCGCGGAAGATGTTTCCTCCGCCAATGACAATACCAATCTCAACGCCGAGGTCGGCAATTTGTTTTATCTGTGCGGCATAAGCATTCAGGCGTTCGGGGTCAATGCCGTGACCTTGTCCGCCTGCAAGGCTTTCGCCGGAGAGTTTTAATAAAATGCGTTTCATTTTTTTGTCTAGTTTTCTGGGTATCTAGGTGTCTAGTTTTCTAGCTGTACCAACTAGCGTACATGGCGTAGTTGTGAGCAATTTTCTGATTGATTTCGGCCGTTTGTGCAGGGTCGGCTTTCTTGATGAACTTCGCCGGCACACCGCCCCATACTTCGTATGGGCCAATCTGCGTGTTTTTGAGCACCAACGCTCCGGCAGCCACAATAGCTCCTTCGCCGACATGCGCGCCGTCCAACAGGGTAGCCCCCATTCCAATCAGCGCGTAGTCATCCACATCGGCTCCGTGAATGGTCACGTTGTGCCCGACAGAGACATAATCGCCGAGTGTGATGGTCGATTTCTGGTAGAGGGTGTGCAATACTGCGCCGTCCTGAATGTTGCAGTGCTTGCCGATGGTGATGGTGTTCACGTCTCCGCGCAGCACGGCGTTGAACCAAATGGACGAACCTTCGCCGATCGTGACATCCCCTACCACTGTGGCGTTCTCTGTGAGGAAAACGCCATCAGCGATACGCGGGGTGAGGATTTCTCCGTTTCGATTTATTGCTTTTACCAAAGCCATAAATGTTAAAACGTTAACTTGTTAAACTGTTAGCGGGCGTTGATAATAGCCAGGAACTTCTCTGCTACGAGGGAAGCACCGCCAATGAGACCGCCGTCTACGTCGGGATTAGCGAATAACTCGGCTGCATTCTTCTCGTTGCAGGAACCGCCGTAAAGAATGGTGGTGTCTTCAGCCACTTGTTTGCCGTACTTGGCAGCAATAAGGCTGCGGATGTAAGCGTGCATTTCCTGTGCCTGTGCGGGCGTAGCGGTCAAACCGGTTCCAATAGCCCAAACGGGTTCGTAAGCCAATGTGATTTTACCGAACTCTTCTGCGCTGAGGTTGAATACAGAGCCTTCCAACTGGGATTTTACAACCTCGTTCTGGATGTTCGCTTCGCGCTCCTCTTTTACTTCGCCGATGCAGAAGATGGGCTTGAGACCGTTCGCGAGTGCCAGTAGCACTTTCTCTTTGAGGATTTCGGGTGTCTCGTGGTAATAAGCGCGACGCTCGGAGTGACCGAGAATGCAGTACTGTGCGCCTGTGGAAGCAACCATTTCGGCACTTACTTCGCCGGTATAAGCACCTTTTTCCTTGTCTGCGCAGTTCTCGGCAGCCACCTTGACAGCAGAGCCTTTGAGCAGTTCGCAAACCGTTGCGAGGTGAATGAACGGTGTGCCGATAACGACTTCACATTTGGGGTTCTTTACTTGTTCTTTCAGTTCGGTAGCCAGTGCTACGCCTTCTTGCAGGTTCTTGTTCATTTTCCAGTTGCCTGCAACCATTTTTGTTCTCATATTAGGATGTATTTGAATATTTGAAAATTTGAAGATTTGAAAATTATTCAATGCGTTGACCGCAAGCGTTGTATTTGTGTCCGTCCACGATGATGACGAGTTGTCCGTTCTCAATGCGCTTAACGGCGTTGTTGTTGATGGTCATGTTCTCAACATCGGTTGTCGCGCCGGTGTTCGTCTTGATAGACTTGATGTACATGGCTTTCGTACCGGTGTTTTTGAGTTGGATTTCCAGTGCGCCTTGCAGACCTTTGGTGTTTTTGAAGGTGTAGTCGGCGGAAGAAGTGGTAAGCGCTTTTGTTCCCAGTTCCTCATCGTTGATGAGGACAATCAGATTCGCGCTACCTTTGTTCGCAACACAGGCGTTGACGGTAACATCCGTTACAATGCAGGAGTTCACATCGTCCGTGCTCAACTTCACGGAAGTGGAAGGACTTGAGCTTGAACCGAATTGTGCACCGCGGTCATAACTTGTAGGACCGTCAAAGGAGGTGTAAGTTCCACCGGAGATGTTGATGTACCAATAGTAATCACCAAGTTGCCAAGCGGTTGAAACGCCTTTTGTGAAGGTGTATGAATACGGGGCGCAGTCGGTAACGGAAATTTCCTGGTCGGTAACGGTGATAGTTGCTTGAGCCGTTTTGTTGCCGTCTTTGGTAGTCACGGTAATAACGGCAATGCCTTTTGCAACGCCGGTTACTTTACCATCTTCATCCACGGTAGCCACAGCGGGTTTGTCGCTGCTCCAGGTCACTTTATTGTTCGTGGCGTTTGCGGGCAAAACAGTGGCCGTGAGTTGCAGTTTCTCTTTCTGGTCAATGGTTTGTGAGGTCGGAGAAACGGTTACACTTTCCACGGCAACGGGATCCAAGTTAGCGGGCTCCAAGCCGATAACGGCGTCCAATTCATCGGAGAAGTCATCCGAACCGGGGGTGAGCGCCGTCAGTTCGAAGTAGTCATTGTCATCGCCTGACCAACCCCAGTTGATGTGGAACTTGCCGCTGGCGTCGCGTCCGTCGCAAACGAACTCATGTCCTCCGGAGGCAGATGTATAGCCACCCATGAGGACAGGGCGTCCGGCTTCCAGATCTGCATTGAAATACTCCACGAATTTGGAAACCTTCAGATCCACTTCATACGGAACGTCGGAATGTGGTGTTAGGTCGTATTGATCCCAAATATCATACTTTGACAGCATGGAGATGTACTTGGTGATTCTGTAGCCGAAGTAATTGATGAGTCCGTGCGCCATGTCATCGGTGAAAGCGCCGGAACCCACGCTTGCATACGCCATTTCGCAAGCCACGCCGGCATGATACATAAGTGTAGCAACGGCTTGTCCTTGTGCTGTAGTGTAGGAACCGCTGTAGGACTCCAACATATTGTCCCAATCGTAGGTGGTTTCTCCAAATTTCGCGGTCAGGTCCACGTCTTGTGTAGAGCCGGAGCAGTTGCCTTGTTTGTTATATTTGCTGGTGCATGCCTCCCAGGTGTAGGTTTTAGTGCCGATTCCCTGTGCGGGATGTTTCCACTTGCGCATGATTTGCGAGGCGGCAGTAGCTACACAGCCGGTAAGGCAATGTTTTGATGTCTGCACTTTGTCCATCGGGCAAAGGTCGTAATAAGGCGCGTCCTGATCCCATTTGATGTTGCCCAATAACGGCTTAATGGCCTCCACTTGCACGGCTTTCTGTGCGGCAGGAGCTTTTTGGATTTTGCTTTCGTCGATGGTCTGCAAGTAAGTGATTTGGCGTGCGTAGCGGTCTAACCAGTACTTGTAGTTCGGGTTAATGGATTCGTAGTCGAACGAACCGCTGTCGCTGTAACCGAGCACGTCCGTAGCGGTGCGGTCGTCGGCAGAAACGACAACATATCCTGCGCCGTTATCCTGGTTGAATACATAGAAAGCCGGTGTTTCGGAGGTTTTCTGCATCGCTGTGTGCGCGAGGCGCATGTTAACGGCTTTGCGCGGAGCTTTGTGCATGCGCGAAAGCTGCGGCTGTGCATTGGTAAATTCCGCAGCAATAGCAGCGGCTTCTTCCGCTGTACGCGGCGCGGCAAACAGCGTTGCCGAAAGGAGGATGGCGATTACGCCAAGGGTGATTTTTTTCATGGTATTTATTTGTTTCGTAGATTATATTTGTCTATAATTGTGCCGTTTTGGACAATGATAACGCCCGGGTTGGCACGTACAATGGTTTTGAGCGTGACAGGGTCACAGGTGCAGAAGACTTCTTCTGTGGTCATTTCATCCCAGCCGAGTTCTGCGGCAAAGGCGTAAATATCGTCTTCGCCGGAGCCGGTTACGAACCGGATTGGAAGATTTGAAGATTCGGAGATTTGAAGATTCTCCTCATACAAAGCTTTCAGTTTCGGCAGTTGATTGCGGTCGGTTTTGGTGAGGTCGTACATGATAACGAGCGTGACGGGTTCTTCGGACTCCAGAACATCGTAGGTGATGTCGTCGAAGTTCATGGTCAGTAACTCAAAGTCGTGAATAGGCGGTTCATAGCCTTTCTTGATGAGTTTGGACTTCTGGTCAACGAATGTCCACGTGGAATCGCCTTTCGGGTAATTCTGGAGTGTGAAAGTCTGTTCGACGCCGTCTTTTTCGTAGATAAGCGCGATTTCGTACTGGTCGGGCTCTGCGTCATCGGGAATCTCCATTAAAGCGGGAATGTTATTGCCGACTTTATAGGGGCGGAAGTCCTTGACAGGCAGGTGGGTTATAGACCAGAGCATGAAAGCAATCGCAAAGAGCAGGGAAGCAAGCGTGATGATAAATTCAGCCGTTCCTGTCCATGTCTGGTAAAGCGATTTTTTGGTGCACAGGAGAATAATAACCAGCGAAATGAGGATGACGTTTTTCCAGAATGTCTGCCAGTTGGTGAGGACGATGGCATCACCGAAACAGCCGCAGTCGCTGACAGGATTTTTGAGCGCGATGTAGAGCGTCAAAGGCGTCATGACGCAGTAAAAGGCGAAGGAAAGCCAGGCAGTCCAGTTCGTGCGGATGTTGAAAAGGAGACAAACGCCAAGCAACAGTTCCAGCAGAATGAGTCCCCATGCAGCCGGTGCTGCCAAAGGCAGGAGGTCGGTGAAGAATCCGCCGAAGGCTTTGAGGTAATCTTCAATTTTGTAGGTTGTTCCGAGCGGGTCAATCGCTTTCACGAATCCGGAGAAAACAAAGACCGCACCCAGAATGGTTCTGGTAACGGAAGCGATGATGCGTTGTACCTTTTTGATTTCCATAATTGATTTTTTATTATATTTCTATCCCTTTTCTTTGTGGCTTTTTTCAGGCTTCTCTCGGCTTTCGTTGCCGTCCTTTTGCCGTCCTTTTGCCGTCTTTGGCTCGTTGGGTTATGTGTTGGGCTGAATATTTTGCTCTGTGCGTTGGAGATTTTGTTCTGTGCGCTGGATGAGGTAGAAGACGGCGTAGTTGAGCATGTCAAAATAGTTGCCTTCGCAGCCTTCCGAAGCGAGCGTTTTGAAATCGTTCGAGGCGATGGATTTGTTGCGGTTGATTTTAGTCAAAATGATGTCCGTGAGGGACGTGCCGAACATATCACGCCATGCTTCGCCGTAATCGTGGTTTTTGCGCAGCATCAGTTCTTTCGCCTCGGCAATGTAAATGTCGTACAACTCCGTCGCTTTTTCGGCAGACATGTCTACCGAATCCGCATATCCGTGGCGGAGCTGAATGATGCCGATGACGGAATAATTGATGATAGCCATGAGTTCTCCGTCAATCGAGTCACCGACGAGGTTAACGCCGGTGGTCTCGATTTCACGGATACGTTTGGCTTTGATGAAGAGCTGGTCATTGACGGTTTGCGGGCGCATAATCCGCCACGAAGGACCGTAGTCCTTCATTTTGAGGACATAGATGCGACGGCACTTCGCAATTACTTCATCATATTGTTTTAATGTATCAGCCATTTCTATTTTCTCATTTTCCCATTTTCTCATTTTAATTCGGCGCCGAGGATGTTGTAGGTCTTGTCGCCGACTTTGATGACAACCTGACCGTTCTGGAAGATTTTGACAGCGTCGCTCTTGTCGAAGATAACATTGTCAATTGCCTGAATCGGTCCGTCGCCGGCTTTATCGGTCAAGGTGATATATTGTTCCGTCGAGTAGTTGACCGCATACATCGATACGTTTGCCTGGATGGAATAGGTATTGTTGTCACTTGCGACAAACTTGAAGGAGACATCGTATTGCTCGCCCGCTTTTGTGCAGGTAACTTTCAGGCTGTTAATAACGGTAACTACATCGATGGTATCGCCAGCTGCCAATGCTACGTAGCCCATCATCAAGTCGTTCTGGGAATATTCGCCTGCGATGGAGGTTTTACTCGTCGCGGGGATGTAGAAGTAAGCGTCAGGATATGTAACTTTCTTGGTGTCGGAGTCGTAGTCTTTATATAAGTTCAGCGCCCAAACGTTGTAGTCTTCAAAGAGGATAGCACCGCCGTAAGCGACATCCAGTTTGATGACTTCACCACCTCCGCCACCGCCTTGCGGCGTGTCTTGCAGGACGATGAGGTTCTTGTTTTTATCCTGCGCGGGGATTTCAATTTGCACGTTTACGGAATATTCCTGACTATCATCGCCGGTGAAAGTAGCCTGAACGCTGTACACGCCGTACGAGGACGACGTTGCAGCGGTAACGCAGGTGATGTTGAGCGTTCCGGAAACAGCCATAATGTGGTCGTCCGAATCAGCATCCGGCCAGAGGACTGCGTAATTGGCAAGGTCGTATGTGCCAGCAATCTTGTTGTTGGAATTGCTGTCAAAATAGAACTGAACCCAGGGTTCTTCCGTGGCTTCGTCCGTCATGATGAGTGTCCAGGGTTTACCCATTTGGCTACTAGGATCGTAGTTTGCCCACGCGTAGTCCACGTCAAGGTTGCCTGCTGCGCCACCGCCACCGGAGCTCTTTTTCTCGGAGATATAGATGGAGTCGGCCGTAGCGTGGAGATAGAAGAATTCACCCTTTCCGTAAATGGCAATCGGGGTCCAATCCTGTGTATCATTCATGCGGAAAGCAAGCGCCATGAGGTAGTCGCCGGCTTCCAGTCCTTCAAAGGAAGCAGAGTAGGAGAGTGACTGGAGATAGTTGCCGCCGGCATCCATTGAGAATTTCTTGGAGCCAAAGGCTTTCACGAAGGTGGAATCCTCTTTGTAAACGGCATAGGTCATCGGCGCATCTTTCACGTCCGCGGGACCTGCATTGTATGCCTGGTCGGTTTGGAAGAGAATGACATCGTCCTTTGTAGTTGCGGTTTTGTTGAATTTGTAGTCGTAGTTTCCGTCATTGTCGGGCTCAATATCTATGATAGGAGCAGCCAACGCGCCACCCTCGTCGGGTTTGATACCGATAACGGCTTCAACCTGCACAGAGTAGCCTTTCTTGGAAGCCGCGCCGCCGATTCCGTGCTCGTCGGGATCAAGGGCTGTGAGGGAGAAGTAGTTGTTGCTGGTGCCACCCCAACCCCAGTTGATGTGGAAGAAGCCGTCTTTATCGACGCCATCGCAAACGAACTCATGGCCGTAGCCGTCGGTCGTTCCTCCACCCATCAGAATGGGGCGATTGGCAGCGAGTTCGGCAAGGAAGAGTTGCTCGAATTTTGCTGTGCCGACATAGTCCTGCATGATATAACGGAGGCTTTTGTCGTATTTGAAATAGGTGTAGAGGGCATAAGCCATCGAGCTGGTGAGTGCGCCGGAACCTCCGACTTTGTCACCGCCGTAGGTCATGTCGCAAGCAATGCCGGCGTGGTACATAAGAGTAGCTACTGCATTTGCCTGTGCATCGGAGTAAGAGCCTTTGTAGGACTCAAGCATATTGTTCCAGTCGTATGTGGTTTCGCCGAAGTTGGCATACTCGGAGCCTTTTCCTTTACCCTTGTAGTCGGAGTATGCGCCGGAGTTGTCCCAGTTGTTGGTGTGTTCGCCGGTTCCCTGAAGCGGGTGCTTCCAGTAGCGCATGATTTGCGCGGCAGCGGTAGCTACGCAGCCGGTGTAACTGCGGGTGTTGTCGGTTTGATCCTTCGGGCACAGGTTGTTATAAGGCTTGTCCTGATTCCATTCGATATTCCCGAGGAGGGGAGAAACGGGGGTGTAAGCCTTTTTTACCGCCGCCATTTTGACGGCTCTGTTAGAAGGATGTTGCGCTGCATAAGCGATTTCTTCAGCATAGTGTTGGAACCAAACTTTCATGTTTTCGGGCATATCCGCCTCGTTGAAAGAGCCGGAGTCGGAGTAACCGAGGATTTCACGTGCATTGTCATCTGCGGAAACAACTACGAAGCCGTTGTCGTCGCCATTGTTGAAGACATAGAAAGCGGGTTGTTGGTCAGCCTGGAGCTGTGTGTGCGCCAGTTTGAGTTGCGGTGCGCGCATAGCCATTTTAAGGCCTGCTTTGGCATCGGAAGTGAGGAACTTGTTCGCGGCGTCTTGTGCATCAGCGAGCGAACGCGGTGCAGCTGTCAGCATCCCTGCTGCCATTACTGCGGAAACGAAAAGTAGAATGCGTTTCATGGTTGTAAAAATTATTTGTTTAACATATTTCGTAAAGTTACGAAAGTTTATTTATCAGTTGTTCAATGTTCAGTTGTGTTTGTTCGCCTGTGGTCATGTTTTTGAGCATGACGGTTCCGGTTTGCATTTCGTTTCCGCCGACAATTGCGACGAAAGGAATGGCTTTTGAGTCGGCGTAGGACATCTGTTTTTTCATTTTTGCAGGCTCGGGATAAACCTCGACACGGATGTTGTGTCCGCGGAGCTGCTTTGCCCAATTCAGGGCATATTGCAGTTCTTCATCGCCAAAAGCGGCAAAGAGAACTTGCGTGGCACCCGGCATCTCTTGCGGGAAGAGGTTGAGCTCGGTCAGCACGTCGTAAATACGGTCTGCGCCGAAGGAAATACCCACTCCGCTGACGTTCGGAAGTCCGAAGATGCCGGTGAGGTTGTCATACCGGCCGCCGCCGGTAATTGAACCGATTTGTGCGTCTAATGCTTTTACTTCAAAAATCGTGCCAGTGTAATAGTTGAGTCCGCGCGCGAGCGTGAGGTCAAGCGCAATCGGCAGCGTACAATCCTTTGCCAGCGCCAGCACTGTGCGCATTTCTTCAACTCCTTTGGAGCCGGTTTCGTCGTCTTTGAGTATGCCGGCGATGGTGTTCAGTTTCTCGTCGTTGGAGCCCTGTAACGCCAGAATCGGCTGAAGTTTGGCGATGGCATCGTCGCTCAAACCGCGTTCGGAAAGTTCCTTGTTGACATTGTCCTGACCGATTTTGTCGAGTTTGTCAATGGCAGTGGTGATATCGATAATCTTGTCGGGCGCGCCGATTATTTCGGCTATTCCGGCAAGGATTTTGCGGTTGTTGATATGCAGGCAGACCCTGATGTTGAGGCGTTTGTATACCTCTTCAACGATTTGAATCAGTTCGAGTTCGGAAACCAGCGAATCGGTGCCGATAACATCGACATCGCACTGGTAGAACTCGCGGTAACGCCCTTTCTGCGGGCGGTCAGCGCGCCAAACCGGCTGAATCTGGTAACGGCGGAACGGGAAAGCTATATCTTCGCGGTGCTGAACGATGTAGCGTGCAAACGGCACCGTGAGATCGTAACGCAAGCCTTTTTCGGGGGCTTCGTTCGCCTTTTCTCCGGAGTTCTGTATGCGGAAGAGCAGTTTGTCGCCTTCCTCGCCGTACTTGCCCATCAGGGTGGACATGAGTTCCATCGAGGGCGTCTCAATCTGTTGGAATCCGTAGAGCGCGAAGACAGAACGGATGGTTGAGAATATATAGTTCCGGCGTGCCATTTCAAGCGGTCCGAAGTCACGTGTTCCTTTTGGTATGTTGGGTTTCTGTGCCATGCGATGATAATTTGAAGATTTGAGGATTTGAAAATTTGAAGATTGTTACTTAAACAGTTGATTGTAAATGCAGTCTGTTGCCCCGAGTTCGGCGGCGATGTATTCTTTGGCTTTGGCGCCCAGTTCTGCGTGCTGCTCCAGGGCGTTATCCATGGCTGCGGCAAATGTTTCGTAGTCCTTCACGGGCAGTCCGGCGCCGCAAGCCGCCAGGCCTTTCGCTTCGCGGAAGTGCTGGTAATTCGGACCGAACAGCACCGGCATTCCAAACACCGCCGGTTCCAGCGTGTTGTGTATTCCGACGCCGAAACCGCCTCCGACATACGCCACTTGGCCGTAACGGTAAATAGACGACAGCAATCCTACCGTGTCAATCACCAACACGCGGACATGGTTCAGATTCAGCGGAGTCGCCTCCGTGAAACGCACGTAACGCCCCTGGAAAATCTGGAAAACCATATGCAAGTGGGATTCGTCAATCTCGTGCGGTACGAGAATCAGTTTCACATCCTCATGCTCGTCCAGATACTTTGCCAACAATACTTCGTCCGGCACCCAGGTGCTTCCCGCCACAATCACCGGCGTGTCCGGCAACTGGAAAATTCCGTTGCTTGAAGGCTTGATGAAATGCTCCACCACAGGGATTTGTTTGGAGCGTTCGGCAATCTCTTTCACGCGGTCAAAACGCGTGTCGCCGGCAACGGTTACGTTGCTCAAACCGATGCCGCGCAACAGTTCGGCTGACTCGTTGTTCTGAACAAACAGATATGTAAAATAACGTAGCAGACGGCGATACCAGCCGCCCCACGGGCGGAAAAACAGCTGTTTCGGACGGAAAATACCCGAAATCAGATAGGTTGGAATCTGGCGTTTGTGGAGTTGGCGCAGGTAGGCAGGCCAGAACTCGTACTTGACGAATATCGCCATTTTCGGCTGCAAGGCATCCAAGAAACGCTTTGCGTTGCGCCGCGTTGCGAACGGCAGGTACATCACTTTGTCCGCCAAATCATAGTTTTTACGCAACTCATAGCCCGACGGCGAGAAGAAAGTGACCAGAATCTTGTAATTCCGGTGCTTTTCCGTGTTCCGAAGTTTCTCGATAATCGGGCGCGCCTGCTCGAATTCCCCTACCGATGCGGCGTGGAACCAAATCCACTCGCCCGGCTCAAAAGCCTTTTCCGAACGCAACAAGGCGCGCGCCTGCCGCTGACCTGCTGTCAGCAACTTGGCTTTGCGGTGACCCAGCAGCGCCGCTATTCGTATCAATAAAAAATATAGTCGCATTTATTTATAATCAAAAGCCCGCAAAATTACTGCTTTTTTTTGATATCTGCAAATTTATTGCGCAAAAAATCGTAATTTTGCCCAAAAACGCGAAAGATATAGTGCAAGGAGACTGGATTATTGACGTTTTCAAGTGTAAAATTTGTGTATGTGAGAAAAAAGCAGTAATTTTGCGGCGGATTATGAAGAAAACGGTTATATTAGCCATAGAATCGAGTTGTGACGATACGTCAGCTGCTGTGCTGGTTGACGGCGTGCTGCGTTCCAATGCTACCGCTTCGCAGAAGGTACACGAAGAGTTCGGCGGTGTTGTGCCGGAACTTGCAAGCCGCGCACATCAGCTCAATATTCTGCCTGTCGTGGATACCGCCCTGAAGCGCGCCGGAGTGGATAAATCCGAACTGTCGGCGATTGCGTTTACCCGCGGTCCGGGACTGCTTGGCAGCCTGTTGGTCGGTACATCGTTTGCGAAAGGCTTGGCGTTGGCGCTTCGTATTCCGCTGGTGGAGGTCAATCACCTGCAAGGGCATGTAATGGCGCATTTTGTGGTTACTGAAGGAGCAGAACCGCACTACCCGCGATATCCGTTCCTGTGCCTGCTTGTAAGCGGCGGAAACAGCCAAATCGTCAAGGTTGAGGCGCAGGAAGGCAAGCACATGCCGAAGATGTCGATTATCGGTCAGACCATTGATGATGCCGCCGGAGAGGCCTTTGACAAATGTGCTAAAGTGCTCGGTTTGCCTTATCCGGGCGGGCCGTGGATTGACAAACTTGCCAAACAGGGCGACCCGAAAGCATTTGTGTTCGCCGAGCCGAACATAGCCGGTTATGATTATTCGTTCAGCGGTCTGAAGACGTCCTTTCTCTATACCATCCGTTACTTGATGAAAGCGCATGGCGTGGCTTCGGTGGATGAGCTTGCGGATTGTATGCCGAATCTCAAGGAAAACCTCTGCGCCTCGCTGCAATACACGATAATAGATGTGCTGATGCGCAAACTTAAAAAGGCGGCTAAAGACCTTAAAATCAATCAGATAGCTGTCGCAGGCGGCGTGAGTGCCAATAGTGGTTTGCGGGACGCGTTCATCGACTACGGACGGCGTTACAAGTGGGATGTGTTTATCCCGCCGTTCTCGTTCACGACGGACAATGCGGCAATGATTGCCCAAGCAGGTTACTATAAGTTCCTGGACGGCGAATATTGTCCGATAGATGCTGTGCCTTTTGCAAAAACAACGATTTAGGTGGCAGACGTAAAACAAATATGGTCCAAACTCAAGCCTTACAAAGATATTATTATCTTTGTGTTGGTGTTGTTCGCAAGCAATTACTTTTGGAAATTCACGGTGCAGGGCGATGAGTATGACATGGCGGTGACGTGGTTCGGGATGGATATAACAGCACCGTTTACATGGATGTCGGAAGTAACGGCGGAGGCGGTTTATTGGCTGGTGTCGTTATTTCGCGATACGATTTATCAGGCGGATGCCATTACCTTGCGTTTCACTTCGGGCACTACCACTCGCATCGTTTGGGCATGCACCCCGATCAAGCAGGGCTTTATCTGGCTGTGCATCCTGTTGGCAACACCTGGAGACTGGAAGTCCAAACTGTGGTTCATTCCTTTCGGCTGGCTGTGCATCTTCGGTTTTAATATCTTTCGGATATTTGCCATCACCATGCTCATTGAATTTCACCCCGAATGGTTCAATGTCTTGCACACGTATATCTTCAAGTACATTTTTTACGGAGTGATGTTCCTGCTGTGGGTGTGGTACGTGGAAAAAATCAGAAAACCCGTATCTTCTCCGGATACAGACTAATCCGGATGTCTTGGGCTGCAGGCAGGGGATTGCCGTCAATTTCTACCGGTAATGGTTTTTCAAAGTGCCATTCTGCGTTGGCGACCTGCGTTCTGGTGACGAAGGGGGACGGTTTGTCTTGCTTGGCCTTGACAAGCCGCGTCAGTTCGAACGGCAACCGCAGCCGCGGGCAGGAGAGTTCATAACAATCAATTTTTCCGTCGGACAAATCCGCGTTTACGCAGGGAATCAAATCCCCGCTGATGCGCCGGTTGTTGCAAAAGGATAGAAAATACGGTTCCTCATTTACCCAACACCGGAAAGCCGTGGCGATATATGCTAACTCGTTGAGTTTCATCCGGTTGAAGAAATGCTTGGTATTACGTTGCTCGATGCTTCGGGCGATGGCTGCTGCAAATCCGGCACTTGCTTCGTTGACAAAACGGTATGACTTGCCGTCAACGCTTATTTCTGCAAGGTCAATTTTCCGAAACTTTGGAGCAGAAAAATACCGGCGCAGTTTGACAATCGGATCTTCTTTCGGACTGATTTGCGAATAGAGGCTGTTGCTTGTGCCGCCTGAGAGCAGGATAAAACGGTACTTTTCGGGATTTGGCAAGGCATTGAGCAGGGCATTGAACGTCCCGTCTCCGCCGATAACCGTAATCGGCGTATCCTCGGAAACAGATGCCAAATCTTGCGGGAGCAATACAAAACGCTTGTCTTCGTGCGTCAGAAAATCCTGCACACGTTTCAATAACTTTGCGGCATTACCCGCACCGGCAAACGGATTGTAGTAGATGTGTACCATCCAAGAAAAAAATCTTGTGACCCCGCTGGGCGCGGGAAAAACCTTTCTTTGCTTTGCTACGTAAGCTTCTTGTGACCCCGCTGGGCGCGGGAAAAACCTTTCTTCGCTTTGCTACGTAAGCTTCTTGTGACCCCGCTGGGGCTCAAACCCAGAACCTTCAGAACCGGAATCTGACACTCTATTCAATTGAGCTACGGGGCCGGTTGCGTTGTACGCAAATATCAGTTACTTCTTCTTCCCACCAGCACCAGAATATAATATATTAAGGTGCCAAGTGATGACAAGGCGGCTACAACGTATGTATAGGCGGCGCTATGTAGCGCTTTGGACGCCAACGCGGTGTTCTCGCGGTCGGTAACGCCGTATTCCTCAAGCCAGTTTACTGCGCGGCGGCTGGCATCCACCTCCACCGGCAAAGTAATGAACGAAAACAACGTTGTCAACGCGAATAATCCGATTCCTACTTCCAACAGAAGCGGAAAACTTTCAACTACAAACATTCCTATCAGCAGAATCCATGTCACCCATTTACTGCTGAAAGACACCACCGGCACCAACGCCGAACGCATCTTCAGCGGCGCGTAAGCCTTTGCGTGTTGCACCGCATGCCCGCACTCATGGGCAGCCACCGCCGCCGCGGCGACATTCGCTTCGTTATACACCGATTCAGACAAGTTCACCGTCTTGTTCTGCGGGTTGTAGTGGTCAGTCAGATGACCTGTGGTGCTCGTCACTTTGACATCCGTAAGGCCGTTGTCGCGCAGCATTTTTTCGGCGACTTCCTTGCCCGTCATGGATAGTTTTACCTCCGAATATTTTTTGAAACGGCGCTCCAACAGCGAACTTACTATCCAGCTTGCAACAGTGATGCCGAAAAATAGTATCCAGTACAGGTTATACCCCGTCATCATTAGTGTTTGATTTTCCATGTACTCTCAGTTTTTTGCAATTCTTACACTCTCCGTAAACGGTTGCTGTGTAATACTTGATGTTAAAATTTCTGTACTTCCGCAGTTTCAAGCGGTCATATACAAGCTTGTCCTTGAAATCTTCCACCCGTTTGCATTTGGTGCAAATCAATCGGATAGTGTTACGTTTTTCCATCTGCACCGCAAATGACGGAATCGGAGTGCCGTTGTCCTGCTCGCGGACGACGATATTTGCCTTTGCCAGCAGCTCCATCGTATTATATATCGATTGCAGGCAGATGTGGTCTATTTCGGCGCAAGCCCTCAAATAGGCGTACGTTATGCGTTTGCGTTGGTTGCAGCAGTAGCGCAGAATCGTCATGCGTTCCGTAGTACAGCGTTTACTGTGTTCCTTGAGAAAGCCGGCAAACTGCGGGGACAACCTGTTATATAAACTCTCCGCCCTTGTCATCAGATTTCCTTAAGGTATGCACGGCGGCGCTTGTGGTACTTGTGCTCCAACATCTGGAACTGCTGTTGGTTCTTCGTGTTCGTCTCCAGAATCGACGTTGTATCCATGTGCTTTACGCCGTATTTGATGAAGTACGGTATCTGGTCCGTGAAGAACAGACTGTTAATGCCCTTATCCTGGTAGTCCGGACGTACTGCCACAAGCAACAGGTCAAAGTTCTCCATTTTCTTGGCTTTCAATGCACGCCACAGATGCCACCATCCGAAGGGGAACAGTTTTCCGCCGCATTTGCGCGATGCCTGACTGATGTTCGGCATACCTAATCCTACGCCTACGATTTCGTCTTTCTCGTTCACGATAATCGTCACAAAGTCGAAGTTCAGGATTGGGAAATAGATGTCGCGGTAGTACATTTTCTGCCGTTCGGTCATCGGCTGGAAGTTATACAACTTCTGATATGCTTCATCCAATACATCCATGAACGTGTTGCCGTATTTGCGCACCAACTCCTTGGCGTTCTTTACCTTATCCACGCGCACGTGACTGCGTTCTTTCACGATTTCCCCTACGCGTGCGAGACGTGCCGGCACTTCCTCCGGACAGGTAATCAGCATCTCAATCCAATCTGCCTCTTTGCGCAAGCCGTAAGCCTCCATGTGCTTCGCGTAGTACGGATAGTTGTACAGCGACGCTATTGGTGCCACGTACTCGAATCCTTCTAACAGCAGGCCTTCTTTGTCCCAGTCCGTGAAGCCTACAGGACCGTTCATTGCCTCCATGCCGCGGGCTTTGCCCCAGGCTGCAACGGCATCCAACAGCGCTTTGCTTACCTCGAGGTCATCAATAAAATCCATCCAGCCAAAGCGCACATGTTTCTTGTTCCATGCTTCGTTAGCTTTGGTATTAATGATGGCTGCGATACGGCCTACCGGTTTGTTGTCGCGGAAAGCCATATATAACTGGAAGTCGCTGAAGTCCATCGCGGGGTTTTTCTTGCGGTTGAAGACCTCCATTTCATCGAGGAACAACGGCGGGCAATAGTAAGGACAATCTTTGTATAAATCATTCGCGAACTGAATGAATTTCTTCAGTTCCCGACGGGTATTTACTTCACGTATTTCAACTGCCATAAGCTTCAAATTTTCCAAAAAATCGCGCAAAAGTACAACAAATTTTTTATATACGCAAATTTTTCTGCATTTTTAACAAATTCTGCTAAAATATTTGCTCATGTCAAAATAAAGCAGTACTTTTGCACGCTTTTTCGAAAAAAGAGGGGGATAACTGGTTTTGACAGCAAGTAGAAAGGGTATGTAAGCACGCCGAGCATGGATAACGCTCGTAAATCGGGTCCAAACAATTAACTGGCAACATACAGTAGATCGGCGTCATTTCGGCACAAGGTGCTGAAACGGGACATCGCTCCAAGCCAAGCCTTGCGGCTGATAGGATATAGCGGTGCGGAAATAGCAAGGATAGCCTGTTCAGGCTGCGATGGACAGACGAAAATTAAGCAGATAAGGCGGTAGTTGGTGGCTCGGGTCTTGCTCCCGCTCGAAAATCAAAACCGGGATAAGCGTGTAGAAAGCATATCGGTTCCTTGTTTGGACGCGGGTTCGAATCCCGCTATCTCCACAAAGAAAAAGAAATCAACCTGTCCAAGCGTGCTTGAGCAGGTTGATTTTTTCTCGAAAAATCAGAGGAACTTACTTGAGAGCAACCTCGCAGTTCCACTCCTCGTCCTTATAGGAGAATGCAACGTTGAACTTGTCCGTTTCACCCTCTTTCATGTTGAAGAAGATACGACCCAGCGGAGAAACTTTCGCACGTTTGATGGTTACGATAGCCGTCTTAACAGGAGCTTCGTTTTTGCCAACCTTGACGTTTTTCAGTTTGCTCATCTTCTCAAACTGGTACTCGCCTGCTAGCATGTTGACGATTTCGATATGCTCGCATTGTTTAGCCAACTGATACGGAGTTGGTTCAGCATGTTCTGCCAACTCGATACCTGGTTGCAGATACGGCATATATTCGTCAAACAGCAGGGAGGGTTCGGGTTCGTCTCTCTCCACCGGAGCAGCCTTGGCGGGAGCTTTCTTCGGAGCGGCAGCAGGACGTTGGTTCTGTTTTGCCTTCAGCGCATTGTGCAACTCGCGGGCGGAGATTCCCTTTGCTGTGCAACGCAGCGTCTTGTTCACATTCAGATAAGAAGGAGCGTTCAGTGCCACGTCATCAATTTTCTTCACACCGTCTGCGTTCTTGACAACTATGCAGAACTGTGCTTCGCCGATGCTTGCTACATACAAATCCACGAAACTGGTCCACTTGTCAATGTACAGGTCGTTCACATTGGAAGAATCAATGACGGCACCGCGCAGGAACGGGTCTTGCATGCGTCTTACGCCAAGCTCTTGGGCGGTGTTGATGCGTTGTTGCGCGTCAATGAGGTCATGTGTGCCGTAGTTGTTGATAGCCATGTTCTTGTTGGCGATATAGGCATTATAGAAGCTCTTGATAAGCTCAATAACATCGTTGTCCACGTTCGGGTCGAACGTATATTCGCCGTACTGGTTCAGACCGCTTTCCGGAGAAAGAACGGCCAGCATGTGCTCGTGATTGATGGTGTCCTCGGGGAAGACGGGTTTGTCATCCTTTACCACAAGAGATTTGCCTTTGGGCGTCAGGGCAACTTCTACCCAGTAGGTCGGTTTCTCGTGTTTGTTCTTAATTTCCGAATACTTCACATCCAACAAACCGTTTACCTGTGCTTTGTAGAGGTTCTCGCGCTCTTGGAGGTCGTTGCACTCGTAGTAACCGAGCTTCACCGGCACTACAACCGGACTGTTGATGACTTTTTTCTCTTTCAACGCGGCTTTCACCATGCGTTTTGCTGTGAAGTTCCACAGACTGGGAGCTTCGGCTTGTTCTTCTTCGGCTTGGTTTTGACCGTCAACATACGTGTACTCTTCCGTTACAACGTGTTTGGTCCATTTGCCGTGTTGTTTGCAGCCGGGAACTATAAGCAGCAGAACGGCTGACAGGAGAATCAGTGTTTTTGTTCTCATACGTTTGTTTTTTTAATGGTTAATACTATGTTAATTGCAATAATACTGCGAATCGGCATGGATTTGTGTTATTGTTTGCTTTTTTGCGCTGCAAAATTACAACATTTTTTTAACATACGCAAAATTTTGTATAAAAATATTAAAAAAAAACGATAGTTGCTTCATTTACTATATTCAGCTGCGGTTTTAATGAGCAACGAAACATAATCGCGGTCATCCACGTCGGAAATGACATAATGTGGTTTGGCTCCATCGTAAGGCGGTTGCATCCGTTGGTCGCATTCGTGCAACAGCGGTTGAAGTTGCGGCAGTGGTTTGAGAAACAAATAATCATCGCAAATCAAGCCGACCACCTTCCTGTCGCAATAGAGACAGTAGTCACCGAACATCTTCTTCGCCGTTATCTCGCCTGCCTGCGAAGCCTGCTCTAATATGTATTGTACTAAATCAGCGTTGGACATATTCTTTCAGTTTATTTTCTCGATAAGGGCGACATGCCCGCTGGATTGTTGTAGCATCGCTTGTCCGTTTTTAACGATATTTGTTTCACCGCTATACGCATTCCGTATTTGCGCATCATCGGCAAAAGGTACCGGTATGGGTATCGCGGGTTGCGGATTTAAGGCAATGACTATCATATCTTCGCCCAAGGTGCGTAAAACCGTTGTGGCGTTCTGTAGGGTTTGTTTTCCGGCGCCGACCGCAGGATGATTCTTGCGGAATACACATAACTTCCGGTAGTGCGCCATGAGGGTGTCGTTCGAAGCTGACCAATCGTAGTCACTGCGGAACCCCTGTGCAGCATCCACATTCAAAATAGCGTCAGACGTCTTACGAGCCACCTCGTCCCCATAAAAAATCTGCACCGCACCGGGAGACAATAGGAAACAGGTTGCGCACTTATCCATATGCTCCATGTTTGCCTCCAAACGCTGTTGGGTCTCGCGATCCTCGGAGTTGCGCACTTATCCATATGCTCCATGTCTGCCTCTCGGAAATAGGCGTTGTTCAGGTATGAGAACGGATACCACGCATAACCCGCAGCCTGCCATACCGCCATCGAATCGCTATACGCCTGCCAGGTCTGTGCGATGGTGGTCAGGTCGCTTGCAACGCATCCAGATACGTGGGGTAACCGATGTCGTTGATGTTGGCTCCTTCCATGACTCGGATGCCTTGCGCATGCAGTTCGTCTATTAGCGCGCGATACTCTGCTATTGTGCCGTAGTTCTTGTCCATCTCGGTATAGTCTAGCGGGTAGTAACCATGGTAACCGTAGTGCGGAAAATCATTGACCACCCAACCGCTACCGGGCACCCAACCATGCACCTGCTCATATGGATCGGTCAGCCACACGACATCCACACCCAAGTCGGCGAAGTAGCCCTCTTTGGTTTTTTGTAATAATCCTGCATAGTCTCCTCCGTGAAATGTAGAAGCATTCATGCGCTCGCTGCCATAGTCGGTGCAGCGGCCATACTGTTGGTCATTGGTACTATCGCCGTTGCAAAAACGATCCACCAGCACAAAATAGACGGTAGCTTTGTTCCAAGCGAAACCATCGTTTGCGGCCTTCTTTCCGCATGCAGCGAGCATTGTCGTTGCAAGTGCAAGGATGATTAGTTTTTTCTTCGCCATTTTCCTTTGTTTGCGTCGTTCACGGCGCAAAGGTACAAAAAAAATCGGACATGCACAAAAAAAGTGGCATAATCTTACCGATTATATCACTTTTGTTATTTATGTCTATATTGATTCGGGGTCATGCCGTAGGATAGTAGGAAATTGCGATGAAAGCCGGAGGCGGATTGCAGGCCGACTTGAAAAGCCACTTGGTCAATAGGCATATCCGTTTCACGCAACATACGAGCAGCCTCTTCGAGTCGCAAATCACGCAAATATTCGCTGAAGTAGTATGGTAAGAACCAACGATGATGAGAATATTAAACATGCGACACTACTCAAGAAACAACGCTCGGAAAAGGAGAAGGAATTGGCTAACTGTCGGAGAAGATTTGCTACAGGTCAATTTGTTGACGAAGACTTGTATCGTGAAACGGTAACGGGATTACAGGAAGAAATAGCCGCTATTGATGCCGAACTCGAAAACTATAAGGAAGAATTATCGAACCTTGATAGGAAGATTCGAGATATACTCGTAACTTGTTCTAAATTAAGCGTTTTGTGGCGTGACTCGGATTTAGAAACGCGGCAAAGAATCCAAAAATTGACATTTCCTCACGGAATTTTTTAGAACAACAAAAATCACAATTATCGAACCGAAAATCGTAATGAAGTATATGACTTATTTGACAGAATTACAGGGAGTTATGGAAATAAAAAAAGAGACACCTTCCGAAGAAGATGTCTCAGAGTGCGCAGGATGAGACTCGAACTCACACGACATTGCTGCCACTACCCCCTCAAAGTAGCGTGTATACCAATTTCACCACCTGCGCCCGCACGTCAGTACGGTTTTACACCGATTCCAGCCCAGAACAGGACTCGAACCTGCACACCTCGCGGCATACGCACCTGAAACGTACGCGTCTACCAATTCCGCCACCTGGGCTTAAAAAATGCAGGACGCTGTCCTGCACTCTGGAGCGATGAACGAGACTCGAACTCGCGACCCCGACCTTGGCAAGGTCGTGCTCTACCAACTGAGCTATCATCGCAAATGTGTAAGAACACTGCCTCGTTTTCCGAAAGCGGCTGCAAAAGTACTGCTTTTTTTTAATATACCAAAATTTTTTTGAAAAAAAATGATTTTTTTTGCGTTTTTTTAGGGATTATACACAAAAAGTGCGGCAAAACCGCACTTTTTGTTGCTTATGATAGGAATAAAACCGTTATTTCACTTCTTTACCCGTAGCGTCGAACATCTTGCCGCCGATAAGGATGTAGAGGTTACCGTTACGGAGGATTTTCTGCATCTGCATGCCGGAGCCTTCCATTCCTTCGATACAGGAAGCGGGATCCTCCACTTTCGAACCGTATATGATAAGGTCTGCCTTGACGGATTCATATTCATTGCTTTCCCACTGCCATATGTAACCGGTTTCAGCCACCGGCGGATTGGCAAAGCCTTCGCACGGCACGTCCGTCACTTCACTGATTACGGCATCGTTTGCACGGTTCTTGAATGTTACCGTGTAGGTTGTCGGTATCGTCCAAACCGGCCAAACGTCCTCGTCTGCTTGCACGGCTTCGAGGTTGTCGCTGCTCCACTTGTTGAAGCGGCCGCATTCAGGCGTAACCAGTTTGCCCTTTGCGAAATCGGCTGCCGCCTCCGAATACGTCGGGAAAATCAAGGAGCGGATTACCTTCCAGACTGTAAGCGCGAAGCTCCTGACCTCTTGGGAGAATGATTACGGCACAACCTATCTTTACCGCTTCACGGATGACCACGGAAACGTATTTATCTGGCGGGCCTCCCGGAGCATTAAGATTCACGACGGAACGACCATTAAGGGAACCGTAAAGGAACATAACGAACGCGACGGCGTGAAACAGACCATCCTCACCCGCTGCACCGCCGCGTAAGCGGCGGGCGGTGCGAGGGCAGAAAAAAAATAAAAGTTTTTGCAATAAAGCCCTTGCAAAACGCACTATAGTGTGTTATTATTACATCATCAACAAGGGCGGTACAGCCGCAGGAGGTAAATACCATGAAAAACACAATGAAGACGATGAACGACGTTCTGAAAGCGGCCAACGAGCAGGTCGCCAGCCTCATGAGCGAGGGCTACATGATTTCCTTCATGAACAGCTCCTTCGGTTACAAGTTCCGGGTGGACCTTGAGAAGGGCGAAAAGCACGTCCGTGTAAAAGCTGAAATGAAGAGCGGCTTTGGAGAGGGACCCGACCATTGCGATCTGACCGTCCTCACGATTCCCTGCGCCGACGGCATCGAACGGGACGATGCCGAAACCATCTACAGCAAGACGTGGTATGTAATCGAACGGAAACGCGGCGGCGTATACCTGCTCACCGAGAGCAAGGAAGAGGTGGAGGCCGTGGAGCAGAAGCGGGTAGAGCGCAGGG
>CAJOFV010000004.1:31177-68553 GCA_905233925.1 Paludibacteraceae bacterium | reverse complement strand
ACTGTCAACTTGTGAAATGGCACGGTTATAGCCTTCGGCAAAACCGTAGTTCTGCTCATACTCGAATATTCGTGCCGGTTGTGAGATGCCGCGCATGAGTATATCGGTGTTGATTTGCTGCACAACATCAATGGAATTGTCCGTAGAACCGTTGTCCGCTACGATGACCTCATAATCAGGATTATCGGTGCGCTCCAAAACGGTTGGCAGAAACTGCTTGAGCACTTTGGCGCCGTTCCAGTTCAATATGATAACGCTGCATTTTGCCATAGGGCGGAGTTAGTCTTCTTCGTAATAGCCTTGTTCAAGACCATATTGCATTTCGGCATCCATGATAAGTTGAATCTGAACGTCTGTCAGATGGCGTTTGTCGGTCTTTACAGCTTGACGTACATACTCTAATTGCTCGGTTTCATCGATATCGCCGTCTAAATACGTGACTTCTCCTGTGATATCATCCACATCCAACAAACCTTTTTCTTCCAAATAATCATCCATTGCATCCAACACGAACAAAATATCACTTTTATTCATACCTTTACGATCTTGTTCGGGAATCAGATTCCACATAAAATCAACCTGTTCTTGCTCTTCCGAATTTTTTCAATAATTTTTCAAAATAATTTGCAAAAGTACAAAAAAAACACTACCTTTGCAAGAAATTTCGAAAAAAAGTGAAAATTATGAGTACTTTTTGGCAAAGAACACTCTCCGGAACAGTATATGTAGGGCTCGTTATCGCCAGTATTTTGGTGCATCCGCTGTTCTTCGGTGTGTTGTTTTTGGGCGTGACAATGCTGGCCGTTCGCGAGCAGCACATCCTTCTTGGTTCCTCCCGTTTTACGACAATCGGCTCTATGCTTGCCGGCGGACTTCTGTTCGCGATGGCGTGGATGGTTTTCATAAATCCTTTTGATTATGTGGCATTACTCTTGATAGCATTTTGTTATGCGGCATTGTTGCTGGTGCTGTTTGTCGCCGAATTGTGGCTTAAAGCGGCTGACCCGATCCGGAACTGGGGCAATATCCTGCTTTCGCAAATCATGATTGCTCTGCCGTTTGCATTGATGAATGTGGTAATGGGGCGTTCGAAGTTCCTGCTGTTGGCGTTGTTTGTGACAATCTGGGTAAATGATACCGGTGCTTATTGTGTGGGATGTTCCACTGCCAAACGCAAGAACGGCAATCACAAGATGTTTCCGCGTGTTTCGCCTGCTAAAAGTTGGGAAGGACTGTTCGGTGGATTCGTGTTTGCGCTGCTTGCAGGCTATATATATTATAAGGTGGGGTGGTTTGCAGGCTTTACGTACCCGTTGGCAGCTGCATTAGTCTTTGCGCTTCTGATAGCCGTTGCCGGTACGTTCGGCGATTTGATGGAAAGTCTGATGAAACGGACTATCGGCGTGAAAGATTCCGGCAAATTCCTGCCCGGTCATGGCGGCGTATTAGATCGCTTTGACAGTTTATTGTTGGCAACTCCTGTGGTTGCATTGTTATTGTATTTGCTATAATTCACAATTTTAAATCATAATAGTATGGAAAAACCGTATGTACTTGGCCTCGATATGGGAGGCACAAACAGCGTTCTGGGAATCGTGGACGCTCGTGGTCATGTTCTTGCTCGTACGTCTATCAAGACGCAGCAGTATCCGAAAATTAACGATTACATCAATGCTTTGTATGCCGAAGCGGAGAAAATCGTAGAGCCTGTCGGCGGATTTGAGATGTTCCGTGGAATCGGTGCTGGCGTACCGAACGGCAACTACTACACGGGTGCTATTCAAGGTGCCATGAACCTGCCGTGGGGACCGTATGTGCCGTTCGCAGAGTTGATGACGGAGAAGTTTGGTTTGCCCTGCAAAATTACCAATGATGCCAATGCGGCAGCTATGGGTGAAATGACGTACGGCGCTGCCAAAGGTATGAAGGATTTCATCATGATTACCCTCGGTACAGGTGTCGGCAGCGGTATTGTTATTGACGGAAAAGTGGTATATGGACATGACGGCTTTGCCGGTGAATTGGGACATACTGCCGTGTCGTATGACAAGGATGCCCGTCAGTGCAACTGCGGCAAGAAAGGCTGTCTGGAAGCTTATTGCTCGGCTACAGGCGTTGCACGTTCCGCAAAAGAGATTGTTTCCTCATCAAAGAAAAAGACTCTGCTGCGCAATCTGGATGTAGATAATATTACATCCAAAGATGTGTTTGATGCTGCAGAGCAAGGTGACGAGGTGGCAAAAGAAATCTTCGATTTCACCGGCACTGTGCTTGGTCGCAAGTTGGCTGATTTCGTGGAATTCAGTGCGCCGGAGGCCATCATTCTCTTTGGTGGACTGACGAAGAGTGGTCACTGGATTCTTGATCCGGTAGTGAAGGCGTTGAATGACAACGTTTTGCCATTGTGGCGTGACAAAGTTAAGGTAATGTTCTCTGACCTCAAAGAATCGGATGCCGCCGTACTTGGCGCCAGCGCATTAGCATGGCCTTAGCCTACCAAATACCGAGTTTTCTGCAGCGCCTTTATCGGGGCGTGATGTGGCGTGGCGATAAGACACGGAAGGTTGTCTATTTGACATTTGATGACGGACCTATACCGGAAGTGACGCCGAAGTTGCTGGATATATTGAAGCGTGAGGGGATTCACGCCACGTTTCTTATGGTTGGCGAGAACGCCGCCAAACATCCGGAACTGCTGCAGCGCGTGCTCTCAGAAGGGCATAGGGTGGGAAATCACACCTATAATCACCTGAAAGGCTACCGTTACTCGGTGGAAGAATATATGTCCAATGTGGCGAAGGCGGACAGCGTGCTCCACGGAACACGTCTGTTCCGCCCGCCCTACGGACGAATGACACCCAAACAGAAAAAAGCGTTGCTTGCGGCAGGATACAAGATTGTGCTGTGGGACGTGTTGACGCATGATTACAACGCATGTTATTCGGCAGAACGCATGGTGGAAATCGTCAAGAAACATGTGCGGAAAGGCAGTATCATCAATTTCCATGATTCCATCAAATCGAATGAACGAATGCTGGAAACTGTGCCGCAGGTGATTGCATATTTGCGAAATGAAGGATATACGTTTGAAACATTGTAGTTGGCTATTACTACTGCTCGTCATGGCGAGTTGCGCTAATCGAGGAATCGGACCTCAAGGAGGCCCGAAAGACTCGATTCCACCGCAGGTGTTGAAAGAAACGCCGGAGAGTGGTACGCTCAATTTCAAAGGCAAACGTGTGGAAATTCATTTCAATGAATACTTACAATTGGATGATGTTAGCAAGCATGTGCTGATTTCTCCTCCCCAACAGCATCCGCCTGAAGTGAAGGCCATTGGCAAAAAGGTCATTCTTGTGTTTGATGAACAGCCGTTGGACAGTACAACCTATACCATTGATTTCGGTAACGCGATATGCGACTATCACGAAAAGATTCCGTTAAAAGGATATAGTTTGTCTTTCTCGACGGGCGACCACATCGACTCGCTGGAGATTACTGGTTATGTAGTTAATGCCGAGGATTTGAACCCAATTTCCGGTATTATTACAGGCATCCACGAAAATATGGAGGATAGCGCATATTCGACATTGCCGTTTACACGTATTGGCAAATCGAATGAAAGCGGCTACTTTTCCATCAAAAACATCCGTGAGGGTACGTATCGTCTGTACGGTTTGGGCGATGTAAGCCGCGATTATTTGTATCAGCCGGGGGAGGGAGTCGCGTTTTTTGACTCCGTTGTTACGCCGTTTTGCCACACTGAAATAGAACAGGATACGATTTGGCGGCCGGCTGTAGTGTTGGATTCGTTGGGTAAAGATACGATTGCCTTACAGGAGATAGACACCATAGAAGCAGTAACTTACACGTACTACGAGCCGAATGGCCTGCTGCTTTGGTACTTCAAGGAAGAGAAAATTCGGCAGTATTTCCAACGTTGTTATCGAGATAATGCGCATTGTTTGCGTTTGCAGTTCGGGGCTCCGCAAGAGGAACTTCCGCAGATTCGGGCATTGAAGCCATCCGAAGTGGATTCTTTGGGCAATGATTCAGCATGGGTAGAATGGACGCAATATGCGCTTTTACAAGCAAATGAAGGTAAAGATACTTTGTTCTATTGGTTGACGGATTCGGTGGTGATAAAGCAGGATAGCCTGATTTTCGAGATGACTTACATGAAGTCAGATTCAGCATATAACCTTGTGCCACAGACAGATACAATATTTGCAGTATATCGCGCCCCGCGTATTTCCGAGAAAGTACGTGCACAACGGGAAAAGAATAAAAAAGCACCCGTACTGCAAATATCTTCCAATGCGGCAGCGAGTTTTGATGTATATAAAAGCTTGACCATATCCAGTCCGACCCCCTTGGCGGAAGTGATAATGGATAGTTTGCACCTTTTCCAGAAAATAGACACGGTTTATCACCCGCTTTCGTTTACAGTGTCGCCGGTGGATTCGGCAAAAATGCGGTATATCGTCAATTATCCGTGGGAGCCTGAGAAACAATATGAATTACGCTATGATTCGGCGGCGTTCCGAGATATTTATGGTGTAGTGAACAAGGCGGACAAACTGCAAATGACCGTCAGATCGCTGGAAGAATATTCAACATTACTCATCAACCTGGCACCTTTCGAACCGAAAGCCATTTTGCAGTTGCTTGACGAAAATGACAATGTGCTTCGCGAACTGCCTGCAAATCAAGCCGGCACGAAATTTGAATACCTTGAACCGAAAACCTATTATTTACGGCTGTTTATTGATGAGAACGGTGACGGAAAGTGGACAACCGGCGAATGGGAAACCCACCGGCAGCCGGAGATGGTTTATTATTTCCCGTCGAAATTGTCACTTCGAGCAAACTGGGATTTTGAAGAAACATTCGATTTCACCGCAATTGATCAATTAGAGAGCAAGCCGCAGGAGTTGCTGCAAGATGCCGCAGAAAAGAAAAAATAGACTTTTCAACCGCGATAATGCTTTTATGTGGGCGTTTCTACTTGCTGGTCTGACAGTACAAGTAGTGACTTTCCTTATCGCTAAAGAAACGGTGTTGTCTTTGGTGTGCGGCACATTGGGGATTTGCTCTGTTATCCTGTGTTCGCAGGGAAACATCCTGACCTTTGCATTCGGCTTTGCTCAGATAATAACCTATAGTTATATTTGTTATTTGGAGCAACTATACGGTACTTTGGCAATCAATGCTTACTATTTCATAACGCAGATATATGGAGTATATATCTGGCGTAAACGCCTGAAAGACAGTAATAAAGATATTGTAGAATCCGTCCCGACACGGCATCTGTCAGGACGTGCAATTGCAATTATTGCGGTGTCTGTGGCGGCAGGAGCGTTTCTTGCGGGATTATTCCTGGCAAAATTTACAGACGACTCGCAGCCGTATCTGGATGCATGTACGACAGCACCTGCGTTAGTAGCGCAGGTGCTGATGATTCTTGCTTATCGGGAACAGTGGTATATCTGGTTCCTAATTGACGTGCTGTATGTCGTTTTGTGGGCAAGGGCAGGTGATTACTGTCTCTTGGCGCAACATGTGTTCTGGTGTGTGAATTGTGTCTATGGCTACATTCACTGGACTAAAAAACTTCAAGCGCCTGCTTGAGTTCCTTGTCAAAACGCAGTAAATAAGCTATTCTGCCTTTTTGGAAGTAGTAGCGCTCCATGATTTCTGCGCCTAACATTTCCTTTACTTCGTCCTTGTTGCGCTGAATAGCCTCTTGGAAAGAGGGCTTCAGCCGCGGTGCGATGGCTTCCAGTTGCGCCAGAGTGACAGAATCAATATCTTCTTGTTTTGCTATATCAAGCATATCCGAAAAGTACTTACTGGTCTCCGTCTCATATGTGAATTCCTTGCCTTCAAGGAACTTACAGAAATCTTCGATATCAGCATCAGATACTTCGTATTCTTCCGGCTTGGCCACTGTATCATGCGTACGATGGTAATGTACGGAGTAGTCAAAGAACATATGCTTGGAATAGAGCGCATAGGTAACATCCACTTTGTTGGAATCGTTGAGTACGATGTCTGGTAAGATTCCACCGGCAGTATCTTTCTTAAGTTTGTTGCCCTTCTGCATCTCTGCATAATCAATAGCTTGAATGCAACGACCGGATGGCAGGTAATACTTGCTGGTTGTTACTTTCAGATGTCCGTCGTAAGCAATCGGGCGGAGATTTTGCACTAGACCTTTACCGAATGTACGTTGTCCGACCAAAGTGGCGCGTTTAAGGTCCTGCATGGCACCACTGACAATTTCAGCAGCCGATGCGGAGTTTTTGTCAACCATAATAACGACCGGCAAATCAGGATAGGAGGGGTCTGTCGTAGTGGAGTAGGTGTGGTTGGAAACAGCAATCTTGCCTTTGGTGGAAACGACCATAGTGTTCTTAGGTACAAAATTGCTGACGATATGAATCGCCTCGTCAATGATACCGCCGCCGTTGCCGCGCAAATCAATAATTAGACTTTTGATGTGCTTGTGTGCCACAAGTTCGTCTAATGCCTGCTTAAAGTCTGCTGCCGAACCTTCCGTGAACTCACTAAAACAAATATAGCCGGCTTCGCCGATAGCTGTATAATAATCTACCGGTGCCATATGAATATCCTCACGGGCAAACTCGCGTGTAATCTTTTGTCCGTCACGCTCCAATTCCAGCTTGATAACCGTTCCGGGCACGCCCCGCAGTAGGTTGCTGACTTCCGAAACCTCTTTGTCTTTGGCAGATACGCCATCCACGGAAAGAATAATATCACCCGCCAGCACATCATTCCGTTGTGCAGGTTTGCCTTCATATGGATTGGAGATGATGATTTGTGTGCCCGCCTTACCTTTGGCGTTCTTTATATCACGCATTTGTATTATTGCACCGATTCCACCGTATTTCCCGACTGTCAGCATACGCAAATCGTCATCTTTCTTTTTGGGATAGTAAACAGTGTAAGGATCGACTTTGCGTAGCATCTGGTTGATGGCTGTTTCTGTGATATCCTCATAGTTGAGAGTATCAGAATAGTTCATATCCAATTGCCGCATCACATCATTGAAAATTGCCAATGACTTGTCTATGCGTGCCGTGTTTTGCTGCGCAAAGGTGGATACGGATACAAAAATGGTTAATATTGAGAGGAATATATGTCGCATATTATTTAAGTTTATTGGGAACAAATGCACTTACGTCTTTGTTGTAGGAATACAAATCACGCACAAGCGTGGAGCTGATATGAGCATATTCCGGACGAGTGTACAATAGAATTGTCTCGATTTCACCGAGACTCTTGTTCGCTTCCGCCATGTTCCGTTCGTATTCGAAGTCTTGTACACAGCGAACACCGCGCAGAATGAATTGCGCCTTTACTTCGCGGGCGAAATCTACCGTTAGGCTGTCATATATCTGCACACTGACACGTGGCTCATCCTTAAAAATTTTGCGGATAGCTTCTTCGCGTTCCCGAATTGGGAAAGTCTCTTTTTTGGTGCTATTGCGTCCAAGTCCAATAACTATTTCATCAAACAGACCCAGTCCGCGCTTCACTATATCATAGTGGCCAATGGTAAACGGATCAAAAGACCCTGGAAAAATTGCTCGTCTCATTTTATTTGTTTTCTTCATGATTCTTAACAGGATTATTGTACATTTCGTATAGTTTTTCACGTAAGAACGCCTCGTCCTTGTTGGGTATATCAATCAAAGCCAGACGACTCTCAATATATTTGTCAAATTCTGTGCCACGCGGAAATATCTCATATCCGGCAAATATCTGATGGTCAATTTGCGTTGCGATGGCGCGTAACTGGTCGTTCTTAGACATTGCTTGCAGTTCCTCTATATTCGCGTCAATCCAATGATTAATACTTGGCGTAAGGCGGAATACTACACGTCCGTTCTTACCGTGCAAACCAGTCCACATTGATACACGGTCATCATGTTTGCTCTTCTTCCATTCGGGATTGTCACGCTTTAGTTGGAACTCTGTAGCTTTGAGGTAATCGCAGGGGTCATACTCATAGTTTATTGAAACAGGGCAGATATTCAAAGCACGCACTTGGTCAATGAAACTCATATTCTTGTCAGCAGAAAGGGTTAGCATTTTTATGACGGCTGGCTGTGTCCGGTCATCACTGTCTTTGGCGCGTCCTTCACGCTGCGCTAGCCATATGGACTTTCCACGACTTCGGAGACTTTGAATATATTCAGACAACGTCTGAGAATGTTGCAATAATTCGCGCGGACCGCCTTCACGTAGCACAACAAAGCCGCGATTAAAGCGAAAGGCTGTTTCTATATACCATTTACTGAGCAGGTTGTCACCAATACCCACAAATGGACGGATTAAATATCGGTCATGCAATAGCATTGACAGCCATGACGCATCAAGAATAATATCGCGGTGATTGGTCATGAAGAATGCACCGTTTTTGAAATCTTGTTCAATATACTTCCGGCTTTCTTTTTCGGTCATACCGTCCACTTTGAGATAATCAAGCTTGACACTTTTTGCTTTGCGCCAAACCAATGAATGCAGCCATGGCATCGTAATGATTATATCCAGTATCGGAATCAGCCAGCCCGTGCGATATGCTCGTATTTGTTTGAATTTATCCATAATTATTTATATTTTTCTAACGCGTCTTTTGTGGCTTCCCTGTAAGCAACCATCAGCCCCCCTGTTCCGAGTAGTGTGCCTCCGAAATATCGTACAACAACTACTAGTATATTGTCCTGTTTTTTTGCATCGATTGAACGCAGAATCGGCAAGCCTGCTGTGCCGTGTGGTTCGCCGTCATCTTTGGTGCGCCAGAGGTTCTCACCCAAACGGTAGGCATAGCATACATGGCGTGCGTCATGGTATTTTTTTTTGTACCACGCGATGCGGGTCTTGGCTTCATCCTCGTTTGCAATCGGCTCCGCAAATGCCAGGAACTTTGACCCTCTGTCCTTATATATGCCTTCTGCTACCATAATTATGCTTACATTCTCAGTTTTAGTCCTGCCAACAGCGTATCTGGGCAGAAATGAAACACACTTGCCATTTCGCCAGACATGCAGAAGCCGCAATGTTTGCAAATGTTGGTCGGTGTATGTGACAGACGTCCGTTTAGCAGTTCTGACTGTATGCCTACGCACAGACCGCGGTCACCGGTGGGGTAGACAAAATTTGTTACCCAGCACAGGCTGCCTACATTATGTGTTTGCATGTATTTCGGGTACATTTTCTTGAGTCCCGAAATACTGTTCATTATGGGGTAACCTTTTCGTTTATAACGTATTACAGTATCCAGCGCTTCAACTTTCTGCTCATCGTCCAGCATCAATCCTTCTGTGCCTGGGAATGGCGTATGGAAGTTAATCGAAATCTGTGCAATGGAAGGATTGTTTTTGGCGTATTCCAAAGCTTCCTCCAATCCTGCAACATTGAGTTTGTTTACCACCATATTTACTGTCAATGGCGCACGTTTGGACTTTCGGCTGTCATGGAATGCTTTGATATTTTGCTCCAGACGAGCAAAAGTACCTTCGCCACGAATTGCCTCGTGGTATTTACCGATGCCATCCATAGATACCCACAAACTGTCCATTGCCACCCACGAAAAATCCTGCTGTGCGTTTGTCGTGATAGTAACCGAGAAGAATCCTATTTTTTTAGCGGCAGCTATAATATCATTGAGATTCTTGTCCCCTTCTTTCCATAAAGTTGTTTCGCCGCCTTCCAAATCCAGGAAACGGCTGCCAAGATTATAACTGTATTGCAAATCGGCTACAATATCTGCAAAAGGACGATGCTTGTTACCTACAACACCATATACAGAACAATGCTTGCACTTCAAATTGCACTTGTCCGTAATAAACAGAACCGTTTGCAGCGGAGCCTTCCGCCCGAAAAAACGTGCGCGCACAAACCACCAGCCCAAGTACCAATATTGTTTTATGAATTGCAGCATAACATTACAATTTGTACAATTATTAATATCAAGCACCAATACATTACTACGTTCCGCGCTAGTAGCCACCGTATCAGGAACCAGTCCATACCGGTTTCTTTGAATATCTCGAATTCTGTCATCGGTCCCATCCACCACCGCGGATTGTCGTTGGTCGGAAGCCCTTTGACAAAGCGGCTAAGCGAATAAATCAAATAAACCGACATCGGGAGCGTGAGTAGAGTAAACAGCGTCCAGTAACTCCACCAACCGAAAGCAATTCCAATGCTGAGCAACGCAAAAGGTACCAAGGCAAAGACGCCGACAAAGAATAGTTGGGCGTTTCGGCTTTTGAACAACCGTGCAAACGTCATTTTACCGAGTACTCCGTCTGCGTCAGTTTCCATAACTGAATGGACGTACACAATATTTGTCACTAACATGCCGATTGCTGCCGACAAGACAGCCATAGGCCACGAGAACGCTATTCCACAAACAGCAGCTTGTATTCCGAGCATCAGTAATGGTCCGAACATGATTCCGATGACCAGTTCGCCTAATCCGTGCATGCACAATTTCAATGGTCCGCCAGAATAATTGATGCCTACAAACAGCCCGAGCAGCGCGTACATAACTACCCACAGCGCAGCTTTCCATCCGTGCAGCCACCATTGTCCCAATACGCAAATAAGTCCGATTCCACCGGCAATGCCGAGAAAAATACATACCGCTTTTCCGAGGTCTCCGATGGTCGCATCACCGTTGTTTATATAGGTGCATTTGTCCATTCGCGCCCGGATACTCGTGGAAGAGAGGGTGGAGCGGATACGACTGTCACGCTTATAGTCAAAATAATCGTCTGCAAGGTTCATTCCCAAATGCCCGATGCACACGCCGAAAAACGCCAATACGGCTATCCACCAGCAGAATCCCTCTTGTCCAATGCACATCACAATGGCAAGTAAGGCCGGTAGTGCCGATTGCGGCAGCGAAATTGCCCGTGAATTACGGAACCAGAAGAACAAACCTTTGTGGTGACCGCGATAGTATTTCTCAAATCCTTCTTCTACGCTCATTTAATTCCCATTTTTTTCTTTATCGGTGCAGGTATAGCATCCTTATGTACCAGTACATCATTCGTCTTGTATCTCATGAATGCCTCTGTAATATACCAAATTCCCTGATAATCAGAACGTTTCGTGCCCCAAGAGTTCTTGACCATATAATATTTCTTGCCGTTTTGGTCTTTGGCGATACCGAATATTTGCATGCCATGGTCATCAGTATTATCCCAGTTGTCGAACGCTTGTTGGCGCAACTCTTGCGTTACTTCCATTTCCTCCAACGGTTTCTTGGTCAATTCGTCTTTCTTCTCTTTATCGCTCATTCCTAACCATTTTGCCATGTCGCTTCCGGTCAAATCGGCACCATTGTCCTGATCGGGCATTTGTCCGATACCTTTGCGCGAGAAGCCCAATTCGCTCACATCCGCGCCCCATGCTAATGTATAGCCGTTCGTGATGGCATAGTCGATGATGGTCATCATGTCTTCCAACGGAACATTGTACATTTGGTCCATACGCCAGTTATCCGGCACTTCCAATGCAAATTGTGTATAGAACGGATGGTGCGTGTAACTCGTAATGCTCACATAATCAGACGCTTTCAGCCCCAAAGACTCTACAAACGATTGCGGGGAATACGTCTCGCCTTTATACGTGAAAGTTTCCGGACACGCTCCTAAATATGTATCATAAATTGCCTGCAATCCTTTCTTCCAAACAGGAGTCAAACGCTTCAACCCGCTGGTAGTCAGTGACTTGACATATCCGCCTGCCAGAGCATCCAACTCTCTGTGTACAGGCAGTGTATCGGCTTTTGTCGTACCATATTGGATGCCGGGCATCACTTCTTGCGGCACTAATCCGTAGTTTTGCATACAATAAATCACATCATATGCACTACCGCCGGATGCAAACTTCACATCCCCGTACATCCGTACGCAGTATTCTGCACGATCCATCATGGTTTTGCTGACAACGAACATTTCGCTCAAATCGTATTCGCCTTTGCCCATACGCAGCAGTTCAGACTCGATGAAACCGATGGTTGAGAACGCCCAACATGTTCCGCTGCGGTGTTGATCTTTGACAGGAGTGATACCCACACTGTCAACGGTTGTAAACTTGAAACCCTCGGTGGAATCGGCAGGAATCGCAGTCGAATCTCCTGCAGGAACGATTGTGTCACACATTAGCGACGCCCATAATAACACAAGTAATTTCATAATTACACTATTTTTGCTGCATTAAGTTTCTCGCGGATTTTAATATATATTAAGGTGTCCTTTTTGGCGTATGCGATTTGGACATAGCCCATACCGATACCGACTTTCGTGGTCGGCAGCATAATACCGGAAGTGACATGACCGATTGCATTACCTGCCTCGTCGCATATTTCATAGCCGTTACGTGGAATGGCGCGTTCCAGGCACTCGAAATGCACCAATTTACGGGTAATGCCATCCGCTTTTTGCTTCAACAGGAACTCTTTGTCAATAAAATCTTTGGCATCGAACTTGACAATCCAGCCCAGTCCTGCTTCAAGCGGCGAAGTGGTATCATCAATATCATGTCCGTAAAGACAATACCATTTCTCCAAACGCAGCGAATCTCTTGCGCCCAAACCGATAGGTGCAAGGCCGTATTCTTTGCCCACCTCGAACAGCGCATTCCATATTTGCACGCCGTCCTCTTTTTTGAAATAAAGCTCGAATCCACCGGCACCGGTGTAACCCGTATTGCTCAGCAAAACGCCTTGAATGCCTGCGAATGACCACTCACGGAAAGAATAATAGGAAATTGCACTCAAATCAGCGTCAGTCAGCTTCTGCAACATCTCTGTTGCTTTCGGCCCTTGTACCGCCAATTGACCGTACTTGTCGGAGGCGTTTTCGAGCTTGACATCTGCATCCGCAAAGCGTTCGTCACGAACCTTGTTCACCCACGCCCAATCCTTGTCTATATTGCCGGCATTGACCACAAGCAGATACTTTGTTGTCGAATATTTATACACAATCAAATCATCCACAATTCCGCCTTTTCCGTTTGGGAAACAGGTATATTGGGCTTTTCCGGCGTCTAATTTGTTGATGTCGTTAGTGGTGATATATTGCAGGAAATCGGCCGCATTGGTGCCTTTTACCCAGAACTCGCCCATATGACTGACATCAAATACACCGACGCCTTCACGAACGATACGATGTTCCTCCTGAATACCGGTTGGATACTGAATAGGCATGTTAAAGCCTGCAAACTCTGCCATTCTCGCGCCCAGCGCAATATGAATGGCGGTAAATGGTGTTTCTTTTAGCATTTTTCTATGATTTTAAGGATTACTTTCATGGCTGCTTCCATACTTTGTATGGGTAGATACTCAAACCGGCTGTGGAAATTCTCTCCGCCCGCAAAGATGTTGGGGCAGGGAAGTCCCTCAAACGACAGTCTTGCGCCGTCCGTTCCACCGCGGATAGGCTGTACTTTCGGCACTACGCCCACTTCCTTCATCGCCTCTTCCACAAGCGTTACGATGTGCATGACCGGTTCCACTTTCTCGCGCATATTGTAATACTGGTCGCGCAGCGAAATCTCCGCTGTGCCCTCTCCGTATTCACGGTTAACTTTGCGCACTAAATGCTCCATTTCACGCTTGCGGCTCTCGAAGCGTGCGCGGTCGTGGTCGCGGATAATATAATTGAGTGTGGTTTCTTCGACTGTTCCGCTCATACCTACAAGATGATAGAATCCCTCGTAACCTTGCGTATGTTCGGGTGTTTCCCAACGTGGCAGCATAACCGCCAACTGGTAGGCTATACGCATCGAATTGAGCATTTTGTGATACCCGTATCCCGGGTGCACATTTACGCCGTGAACCGTTATCTTGCATGCAGCGGCATTGAAATTCTCAAATTCCAGTTCGCCGATGGCACCGCCGTCCATCGTATACGCAAAATCGCAACCGAACTTTTTCACATCAAAATGGTCGGCGCCTTGACCGATTTCCTCGTCTGGCGTGAAACCGACACGGATCTTGCCGTGTTTGATTTCGGGGTGTTGCACCAGATATTCGCACGCAGTTACAATCTCCGCGATACCGGCTTTGTCATCTGCGCCGAGCAACGTTTTGCCGTTGGTAACAATAATGTCATTGCCTTTGTAACGCAGAATCTCGGGATATTTGCTCGTCTCCAGAATAATATTTTCGGCCTCGTTCAAAACGATGTCTTTTCCATCGTAATTCTTTACAATCCGCGGCTGAATATGTTTGCCGCTGGCATCAGGAGAAGTATCCATGTGCGCAATAAAACCGATAACCGGTTTCCCGTCCGTATTGGCGGGCAGCGTGGCCATGATATAGCCGTTTTCGTCCAACTCCACTTCCTCCAAACCGATGGCTTTCAGTTCATCGCGCAAGTACTTTGCAAACTCAATCTGCCCGGGTGTAGAGGGCGTGAGATTCGTGTTTTCGTCAGAAGTCGTGCAGAAGGACACGTACTTCAAAAATCTGTCTGTTATATTCATACTGTTGTCATTTTATCAAATTCGTTGTTCGCAAACGCGATAATGTTGTCTATCATCGCATCGCACATCGCTTTGCGGCCTTCCCAGGTGCCTGTCCCGATATGCGGCACAAGCAGCACATTATCCAAATCTTTCAGTTCGCTGCTTATTTCAGGCTCATGTTCATAAACATCAAGTGCCGCACCTGCAATCCAATGTTCGCGGAGTGCTTTGGCGAGTGTTTTTTCGTCCACATGGGCGCCACGAGCGGTATTTATCAAAAAGGCCTCGGGGTTCATCATCTTCAATTCCCGTTCGCCGATGATATGGTGCACTTCCGGCGTATAGGGCAAGTTCAGACTCACAAAGTCCGCCGTTTGCAGCAATTCGTCAAAATCCACGTATGTCGCCGTCAGTCCTGCATTTTTGAGCACTTCCTGTGACACGGCGTGTCTGTTATGATATATAATTTTCATCCCGCACGCAATGGCTCGTCGCGCCACGGAACGACCGATATTTCCCATGCCGATAATGCCCAATGTTTTGCCGTACAGCGAATGACCCAAATTCCGCAGCAGACCAAATTGCACATCGTTCTGCCGGATGCCGCGGTCCAGTTCGGCGGTCCGCCGCGCAATGCCCATAATCAATGCCATGCACAATTCCGCTGTCGGCTCAATCACCGGCTGTGGCGTATTCGTGACTAAAATACCGCGTTTGTGGCACTCCGTGACATCAATATTGTCGTATCCGACACCGAATTGGGTCACTAACCGCAGATTCGGCAGTTTGTCCAACAATTCCTTGCGAACCGGTTTGTAGAAGTTTGTCGTCAAAACTTCCGCTTCGGCGCAAAAATTCGTGTCAGGAATCAGTTCATGCCCTTCCAGCCGCTCGAACCACTCGCGTGGCAACATCGTATCAATAATGATTTTCATGCGTATCCACAAAATAAGCGTGCAAAGTTACACATATTTTTTGATATACGCAAATTTCTGACAAAAGAATCCCGAAAAAATGATTTTTTCTCTTTTTATTTGCATATATGCAAAAAATGTTGTACTTTTGCGCCAAATTTGTGTAATATGGATAAATTTTTGATTTCTGGTATCCAACAAGTTGGCGTGGGAACGGAGAATTTCCACAAATCGTGGAACTGGTTTATCGACATGTTCGGTATAGATGTCAAGATTCTCGAGGATGATACTGTAGCCGAGCGGATGTTGCCATACACCGGTGGCCAGCCGCAAAAACGGCATGCGTGCATCGCTGTGAACATGCAAGGTGGCGGCGGATTTGAGATTTGGCAATACAGCGAGCGCAAACCTGTTCCCGCGAAGTTTGCCATCGCTGTCGGCGATTTGGGCGTTTTTGCCGCCAAAGTCAAATGCCGCGACGTGGAGAAGTTCCATGAGCAAATTAAAAAGAAATGGAACGAAGTGTCAGATGTAGCAACCCTGCCGAATGGAACAAAGTGCTTCTATATCAAGGACTTGTACGGCAACTGTTTTCAGTTGGTCGAAGAAAAAAGCGTATTTATCGAGCAGCACAAACTGACCGGCGGTATCTATGGCGCAATGGTTGGCGTGACGGATATGAAAAAATCCATCGCGTTTTACAACCATGTTTTGGGCTACGACACGATTATGTATGACAAAACCGGCACATTTGACGACTGGCAGATGCTTGAGGCGGCTGATGGCAAGTACCGCCGCGTATTGTTGGGCACTTCCGCTCCGCGAAAAGGCGCATTTTCAGGCATGTTCGGTGACAGCACCATTGAACTTGTCCAAGCGCTGGAGCGCACGCCGCGGAAGATTTTCGAAGGACGTTATTGGGGAGACCCGGGATTTATCCAGATTTGTTTTGACGTGACCAACATGCAGGAACTTGGAAAGTTCTGTGCGAAACAAGGTTTCCCGTTTACGGTGGACAGTTGCCCTGATGGCGAAGTGTTTGATATGGGCGAGGCATCCGGCCATTTCACGTATATTGAGGATCCGGACGGAACGCTTATCGAGTTTGTCGAGACGCACAAGATTCCGATTGTCAAGAAACTGAATTGGAATTTGGACATGCGCAAGCGTGATCGCGAAAAGCAACTCCCGAAAATTCTCTTCTGGCTCATGGGGCTGGTCAGCAAACAACGCCCTAAAGCATAACGCACAACGCCCTAAAGCATAACGCACAACACCAAGAAACCAAATCTCACCCTTCCAATGACGGCAACGAGACGGCAAAAGGACGGCAAAAGGACGGCAACGAAAGCCGAGAGAAGCCTAAGACAAACATAAGACAATTACAATAAAATAACAAAAATACTATGCAAGTTGACATTTTTGACAAAATCCGTAAATCCACGGGAGGACCTATTGGCCAATACCGTGAAAAAGCTGACGGATATTTTGCTTTCCCGAAACTGGAAGGCGAGTTGGGACCGCACATGCGCTTCAACGGACAGGAAGTCCTGTGCTGGAGCCTGAATAACTATCTGGGATTAGCAAACCATCCTGAAGTTCGCAAAACCGACGCGGAAGCTGCTGCCAAATGGGGCATGGCTTATCCGATGGGAAGCCGCATGATGACCGGTCAGACTGCTCTTCACGAAGAAATGGAGCGCCGCTTGGCTGCGTTTGAAAAGAAAGAGGCTGCTTTCCTATTCAACTTTGGCTATCAGGGAATTCTTTCGACGATTGACTCGCTTGTAAGCCGTCACGATGTAATCGTTTATGACGCAGAAGCACATGCCTGCTTGTTGGATGGTATCCGTCTGCATATTGGCGAGAAGTACAAATTCCGTCACAACGACATTGTGGATTGCGAGAAAGTGCTGGCACGCGCTTGCAAAATCGCGGATGAAAAGGGTGGTGGTGTACTCGTAATCACCGAAGGTGTATTCGGTATGACAGGAGCACTCGGAATTCTGGACCAGATTGTAGCACTCAAGAAGAAATATAGTTTCCGTTTCATGATTGACGACGCCCACGGTTTTGGCGTAATGGGTCCTCACGGACGCGGAACTTCCGAGCATTTCAACGTTATGGACGGCGTGGATATTTATATCGGCGCATATGCCAAATCGATGGCAACTATCGGTGGATTTGTGGCTTCTGAGAAAGATATCATCACGTATCTGCGCTATAACATGCGTTCGCAGATGTATGCCAAATCGCTCCCGATGCCGATTGTGGAAGGCTGCTTGAAACGTCTTGAGATTATTGACAGCCCGGAAGGCGACGAGCGCCGCAAACAGCTCTGGACGGTTACGCATCGTTTGCAGAAAGGTTTCCGTGATCTTGGTTACGAAATCGGTCCGGCTGAAGCATGTGTAACGCCTGTTCACTTGGCATGTGGTATCAACCAGGCATCGAACATCGCAGTGGATTTGCGTGAGAACTATCATATCTTCTGCTCGATTGTTTGCTATCCGGTTATTCCTCCCGGCATGTTGATTTTCCGTATCATCCCGACGGCAGCACATTCTATTGAAGATGTTGACCGCACGTTGGCTGCCTTCAAGGAAATCAAGGAACGTCTTGCTAAGGGCGATTACGACAAGGATATCCCCGACATGGCTCTGATTAAGTAATTTTCAAATATTCAAATCTTCAAATTTTCAAATGAATATTTGGATTACCGGTGCTTCGTCCGGAATCGGCGAAGCCTGTGCATATAAATACGCGGAGGGTGGGAATCGTTTGATTCTCACCTCTTCGTCGCGTGAACGGCTTGAACCGGTAGCCGCCAAATGCAGGGAAAAAGGTGCGGAAGAAGTACTCGTTTTGCCTTCTGATTTCAATGAACTCGAAGGCATCAAACTGCTTGCTCGCACAGCATGGGACGCGTT
This sequence comes from Paludibacteraceae bacterium, assembly GCA_905233925.1. Taxonomy (GTDB): domain Bacteria; phylum Bacteroidota; class Bacteroidia; order Bacteroidales; family Paludibacteraceae; genus Colicola. Next base: position 50,198 of record CAJOFV010000004.1, on the reverse strand, counting down.
TGGCGGAATAGATGTGCTCTTCTGTAATGCAGGCATTAGCCAACGCACATCCGTGAAAGATACAAGTATGGATATGGTGCGGCAGATTATGGAAATCAACTACTTTGCACCGGTGGCATTGACAAAAGCCATACTGCCGCTCATGCTCAAAGCGGGTGGGGGACATATCGCTGTAACGACTTCTATTGCAGGCGTTTTCGGCTTCCCGTTGCGCTGCGCGTATTCTTCCTCCAAACATGCTTTGTACGGATTCTTCGAAACCTTGCAGGCCGAGTATTACAATCAGGGTATCCGTGTCACGATTGTTTGTCCGGGTCGTGTCAAGACAAACATTTCTGTCAATGCGCTTGACAAAGGTGGCGAAAAGCATGGCACAATGGATCCGGGACAGGATAATGGTATGCCCGCAGACAAAGCTGCCAAACAAATTGTTCGTGCCATTGCTAAAGGCAAGCGGGAAATCCTTATCGGTCGCGGCGAACTAATAATGGTTTATATCAAGCGCTTCTTCCCGTCTCTTTGTGCCCGACTTGCTCGCCGCATTAAACCGATGTGATAAAGAAAATGAAAAATAACTAATTGAGAAAAATACGATGCGGTTGTTTTTGTTAGCGATAGTGCAAAGTATATTGCTGTGCGGATCACAGACGATGCTCAAAACAGCAATGTTGCGTGTTCCGTCATTCGGCTGGACTGCCGCCTTTTGGGGTAGTTTATTAACCAACTGGTGGCTGTTAGGTGCAGGAATAGGCTTTGCCTGCTCAGGAGTAATGTGGGCATATATTCTGCGGCATTTCCCGTTCTCACACGCTTATCCGCTGATAAGCATGGCATACGTAATGGGGATGTTTGTGGCAATATTCGTATTCCACGAAACCGTTCATTGGAACCAGTGGGTTGGAGTATTGCTTATTATGGGCGGTTGTTTTTTGATTGCACAGTGAAATGGTTGTTGGTAATATTGACTTTTTTGTCGGCTGACTTTGAACAGGTAAAAACCTCGCAATTGTTCACCGAACCGGAGTTGTCGAAAGGGCATTTGACCTATCGCGCGCCGGATTATCTGCGTTGGGAATATACGTCACCGCAAGAGTTGGTTTGGGAAGTAGATGGCGCAAAAGGAAACGTCTCTCCGCAAGTGCGGCAGATAGTGACATTAATTCTCAAAAGCGTCAGCGGTGAATACCTGCAACCCAATGAGGACTTCAATGTTACAAGGAACAGCGATATGGCAGAATTGGTACCAAGACGCCGCGAACTGAAACAATTATTCACAAGAATAACCATTCGCATTAATCCATCCACAGAAATAGCCGATGAAGTGGTGCTTTATGAGAAGTCCGGTGATGAAACAAAAATAAGGTTCTACAATGCTAAACGGTGACTTTTACAAGATATTAGAGCAGGATGGTTTGCATTTTGTAGTGCAGTTAAATGCGGCACACAAGATATACAAAGGACATTTTCCTGAACAGCCTGTAACTCCCGGAGCCTGTCTGTTGCAAATGACGCAGGAACTGCTTTCGCTTGCGACAGGAAAGAAGATGCAGCTGGCAAGCGTAACTAATCTCAAGTTTGTCGCACCGCACACGCCAGACAAACTGATATCGGTGGATTTCAAAAATGTAGGAAACGATAAATATCAAATAACAATATACGATTCGACTACGGTTTATGCCAAGATGTCTGAACAATATATGTGCACTGATTCCGACGTATAACAACGCCGGAACGATAGTGGATGTGGTTCGCCGAACCTGTGCGCAATTGCCGAATGTGATTGTGGCAGTAGATGGTTCGACGGATGATACATTGGCATTGTTGCAGGATGCAGAATTGCCGTGCATCATTATATCATGGCAGAGGAACCGTGGCAAAGGCTATGCGCTCAAACGTGGTTTTGACAAAGCATTGGAAATGGGGTTTGAGTACGCAATTACGTTGGATGGAGACGGACAGCATTTTCCCGAAGATATACCTTTGCTGATTGACAAGCAGCGGCTGCATCACGGAAGTTTGATAGTAGGTGCGCGCACGGACAAAACCGGGCAGGAAGGCAAAGCGGCATTTGCAAACCGGTTCTCGAATTTCTGGTTTGCTGTACAGACAGGCTTGCGGCTAAAGGATACACAGTCCGGATTCAGGATGTATCCGTTGCGTAAAATCGGATATCGATGCATTACATCACGCTATGAGTCGGAATTGGAACTGCTTGTATTTGCAGCGTGGCGCAATGTACCGATTTATCAAGTGCCTGTGCGCGTGTATTATCCGCCCAAGGAAGAACGTGTCAGTCATTTCAAACCGGCGTATGACTTTACGCGGATAAGCCTGTTGAATTGTCTGTTGTGCGTTTTGGCGATTGTATATGGATTAGTTTTGCGTTATTGGCGTACGCTTTATTGCGAATTGGCGTTCTTTGGAGCAGCGTGGTGGTGCAGGTTGGGACGTGGGGACTTGCACGAACGAATTGGACGCGGTGCAAAATGGGTAATGAACCATCTCGCAGGAAACAAGTTCAAAATTACAGGTTACGAGGTACAAGTTACAGGCCAGCCGATGCTATATATTGCCAATCATACTTCGATGTACGATATTTTGGCGGTGCTGTCGGTTAATCCGAAGACGGTGGTCTTGGCGCAGAACTGGGTATATAGCAATCCGTTCTTCGGTAAACTGGCAGAAAGAGCACGGTTTTATTCTGTAGTGGATGGCATTGAAGCGATTGAACCGAAACTGCAAGAGGCAGTACAAGATGGCTTCTCCATATTGATTTTCCCGGAAGGAACGCGGTCAATGAGCGGAGATATTAACCGTTTTCATCGTGGGGCATTCTATGTGGCGGAGAAACTCAATTTGCCGATACAACCATTACTTATCCGTGGTATGTTTGAAATACTTCCCAAAGCGCAAGAGTTCCGAATTGGGAAAAGTGATGCAACGATGGAAATACTACCGGCTGTAATGCCGGACGATTCAATGTTTGGTATGGGGTATCGCAAACGAGCAAAAGGTTTTGAACGCTACTACAAGGCTCTTTTGAGAACGAACCAAACAGCACTTGTTATAGGTGCCGGAGTAGGCGGCTTGTTTACGGCGGCATTATTGGCAAAGCGTACCTTCCTTGTGACGGTGTTGGAGCAACTGCCGGTGGCAGGCGGCGGGTTGTATAGCTACGAGAAAAGCGGTGCATGGTGGCAAACTGGCGTACATGTAGTCTCCGGCTTGGGTGAAGGTGGATTTGTGCGAGCTGTTTTGGACGAATTGGGAATAGATGTTCCGATAGAACCATGCGAACCGGATGTGGTGTATGGAGAAGGGGAGCATTTAGACTTATTGTGCGGCTTTAATGACACAAGGAACATTATTGAAGATTCTTTCAGACAGGGAACCTTCCGGTTTGTCGGCGGCACGCGTGAACTGACGGACAAACTCTGTGCATACATTACCACTCATGGCGGACGGGTGCTGCTGTCGCAGGCTGTGGAACGTTTGGACGTAGCGCATAAGCATGTAAATGAGGTGATTACAAAAGACGGCATGCATTATGCAGCGGATGTGATTGTTTCGTCTCTGCATCCGAAGAAACTGATAGAAGCCTGCTCCGAACCGGTTTTCCGCCCAGCGACCATCAAACGCATTCAGCAGACGCAAGAAACCTACGGCTCATTCAAGGTCTATATCAAATTCAAACCCGATGCTTTTCCGTATCTTCCTGCCAACCATTATATCATGCCGGAGGATATATTATTCCTTACGCCGACTCCGCAAACGATGGAGATTATTGAGCGGTTGGAATATAGTGAGTTGGCACAGTGGCATGCACAGCGTAACGATGACTACATCGCATGGAAGACTGCCCGCGCGGAAAAACTGATAGACAAAGTGGCAGAATATTATCCGAATATTCGTGAAGCAATGGAGGAATATTTTACTTCGTCCTCATTGACATATCGTGATGATTATCTGTCTCCGGAAGGGGCGATGTTCGGCCTCTCACAGCCTGTCGGCGCAGTAACAACGCAATGTGATAATTTGTGGCTAACAGGGCAGAACTGTCTCGTTCATGGCTTCTGTGGCACAGTGATGACGGCGGTTGAAACTGTTAAAAGCATATGCGGATGATGCTGTTTGTCATATTGGTAGCACTTTTCCCGAATGGGAAGTTTGCGGAAAAAAAAGTCACACTGACTCCTTATGTCGCACCAACAGAAACAAATACAGGCATAGCCGTTATCGTTTGTCCGGGAGGCAGTTACTGCTGGCTGGATATGGAAACAGAGGGGAAAGAAACAGCGCAATGGTTGCAATCACAGGGCATTAACGCTTTTGTACTGCGTTACCGTGTGGCGGAAATTGCCGCATATTGTGTGGGTTATCGTGTAATTGGTTTGGGTAGCAAATATCCGAATATGGTGAGGGACGTGGAAGCAGCATTGGAATATGTCTATGCGCATGCGGCGGAATATCAAGTGGATACAACGCAAATAGGAGTAATGGGCTTTTCTGCGGGCGGACACTTGGCAATGTCATCGTACGTATATAATCAATCACCGTACAAACCGGCATTTGTATGTCCGATTTATCCGGTGGTGACCATGCATCCGCCGTATGTACATCACCGTTCCAGACGTGGCGCATTGGGCATTTGGGGGCAATGGAACAAAACGATGCAGGATTCTTTGTCTTTAGAGCAACATATATCAGCAGATTGTCCGCCAACGTTTCTGGTAAACTGCGAAGATGATCCTGTAGTCAAATATCAGAACTCAATTTTGTTGGATTCCGCACTGACGGCTAACAATGTACCACACACGTATATACGGTATAAAACCGGCGGACACGGTTTTGGTGGCAGTGACACAAAAGGAACGGAGGAGTCACAACAATGGAAACAAGCATTTATACAATGGATATCGAATTTCAATCAGTTGAAGAAATAAAAGCCTTTCAGGAGGAATTATTGCGCAAACAATTGGCTTACTTGCAGGCACATTCTCCGTTCTACCGTGACATGTTCGTGAGGAACGGAATAGATATAATGTCCATCCGTACGTTAGAGGATTTGCAACGCTTACCCTTCACGGAGAAGAAAGATTTGCAACTGCGAAACAGAGATTTTCTGTGTGTACCACGGGAAGATGTGGTGGATTTTATCACAACCTCCGGTACTTTGGGCGAACCGGTTACATTTGCATGCAGCGAACACGACTTGCAACGGCTTGCATACAACGAAAAGAAGTCATTTGCCTGCGCAGGCTTGCAGAAAGGTGATGTGCTGCAACTTATGACCACGATGGACAAACGTTTTATGGCGGGACTGGCATATTGGATGGGGATTCGTGAATTAGGGGCTGGTGTTATCCGCGTTGGAAACGGCATTCCGGAACTGCAGTGGGATACAATAGAGCGTCTGCAACCAAATGCCGTAATGTGTGTGCCGTCATTTATATTGAGGTTGATAGAATATGCTGAGCAACATAATATAAACTACCACCATTCGTCCATAAAGAAGATAATCGGTATTGGTGAAGGTTTGCGGAATCAGGACTTTTCATTAAACCTGCTCGGGCAGCGTATTCATGAGAAATGGCCGGAAGTGCAACTCTTTGCAACATACTCTTCCACTGAAATGTCTGCCACATTCTCTGAGTGTGAGTACAGCTGCGGGGGGCATGTACATCCGGAACTGATCATTGTGGAGATTATCGGTGAGGATGGTAAGCCTGTGCCGGACGGACAAGCAGGTGAAATAGTTATCACAACGCTTGGTGTAGAAGCAATGCCGTTACTGCGTTTCAAGACAGGAGACATTGCTGCAAAAGTGACGGAACAATGTGCCTGCGGACGCAATTCCTATCGTCTGACACCATTGCTCGGGCGCAAAAACAATATGCTCAAACTCAAAGGAACAACCATCTATCCGCCTGCCATTAACGATGTACTGGATAATGTGGAATATGTGGAAAACTATGTGGTGGTGGCGCGGACAAGTGCTGCCGGAACGGATGAGGTAATTGTAAAAGTCGGCGTAAAAGCATCCAATGACCAAATAATCAAGGACTTAAAAGACCGCTTCCGGGCACGTATAAGAGTTGCTCCGGAAATAGAAGTCCTGTCTGTGGATGAAATCAGGCAGATTAATTTCCCTGCCAAGTCACGCAAACCGATAAAATTCATAGACGAGCGGAATGTTTAACCGTCTGGTGCTACATATTTACGACTTTCTGTCGCAACACCGAACGTGGCGGATTGCTTTACTGGTGCTGGCAATAGTTCTGCCCGGATTATCCGCATTACGGCTGCATTTTCAGGAAGATATTGCTGATTTCCTGCCCATTACAGACGAGCAGAAAGAGCAATTGACACGCTATCAGGAGCAAAATGAAGCAGATAAAATAGTAGTGCTGTTTTCGTTGCATGACACAGCTCAGACAAATCCGGACAGATTATGTGATGCAATAGACGCGTTTGTGGAATTCGTGTCAAATGCAGAAGCCGAGGCGGATGTATCCATGTTGCACAAACAGTTGGAATTGCATTATCAACAAGTGCCATATACTATAACGGCAGCAGATACAATCCGTTGGGATTCCATATTAACGCGCGAATATATATTCGACGAAGTGGCAAAATGTCGCGCCCAATTGCAATTACCCTTAGCGGGAACAATGGCAGTGGCCATTACACATGACCCGTTGAGCTTGTTCCCGAATGTATTGAATGACAGCAAAAATAATAGTTTTGCGAGTTATCAAGGTTATCTATTTTCCGCAGACCAACACCTTGCCTTCGCATTTGTGCCGACTGCCAATAATAAAACAGAAACACGGCAGAATGCACGGCTTGTTGATAGTCTGCAAGTGATTGTCAATCAATTGTCTGCGCAATTTGAAGATATACATATCCGTTTGAACGGTGCACCTGTCATTGCTGTTGGTAACTCACGCCAAATCAAGAAGGACAGTGCCATTGCCATTGCAATTGCGTTGGTGCTGATTATCGTTTTGTTGTTGCGTTCCCTTAAGAGTTGGCGCAGTATGCTACTGATAGTTGCCGCTACGGGCTATGGCGTATTGTTTGCGCTGGGCATAATCGGCATGGTGCATCCGGAAATGTCACTTATTGTACTTGGAGTAGCCTCCGTAATTATTGGAATTGCCGTTAATTATCCTTTGCATGTGCTGGTACACCGGCAATATACATCCACAGTCCGTCAAACGTTGCAGGAAGTTATTTCTCCGCTGATTGTAGGTAATATCACAACGGTAGGAGCGTTTCTTACATTGGTTCCGCTTCGCAGTGTGGCATTGCGGGATTTAGGTCTGTTCTGTGCGTGTCTTTTGGTTGGAACGATTCTCTTTACCGTCATTTTTCTGCCACACTTTACCTTTAAGACGCCACAGTTTGAATCTTTCTCATGGACTTCAAAACTAATTAACCGCACCTCCCAATGGCATCCGGAAAACAATCGCTGGTTAGTCGGGACTGTAATAATTCTAACGGTTGTGTTTGCGTGGTTCGGAAGACAAGCAACATTTGATACAAATCTCAGCCATATTAATTATATGACAGCGCAGCAACGTGCTGACATACAGACAATTAACGCACTTGTAGGTGACGCTGTTATGCCTGCTGCTACAGAAAACAGTGTGCAGATTTGGAATACTTATTGGGCAGTTCATCGTGAGGAGGTTTGCTCCTGGCTGCATGAAGCCATGACTGAAAACGGTTTCCGAGAAACGGCTTTTGCGGACTTTGAAGAACGTCTGCAGCCACAAACCGAACAACCGGATCAAATAGACATTGCGTCTTTGCAAGCACAACTGACAAAATCATTGAGCAACAATTTCAACTACATCGGCATTGCTTGTTCGTTAGTGGTGTTTGTGTTCCTGTGGATCAGTTTCCGCAAATTCAAATATGCGCTGATGGCGTTTGTGCCAATGGTAGTGGCTTGGGCGTGGATTTTGGGCATTATGCATCTTACAGGCATGCAATTCAATATTGTGAACATTATCCTTGCTACGTTTATTTTCGGGCAAGGCGACGATTATACCATTTTTATTACAGAAGGACTTTTGTCGGGTACGTTGCACCAAGATGATGAACGGTTGGTGCAGTACAAAAACAGCATTCTTCTTTCAGCGCTCATTATGTTTATCGGCATCGGCGCCCTTATCGTGGCGCGTCATCCGGCATTACATTCGCTGGCAACTGTCACTATGCTTGGTATGTCGGCAGTTGTGCTGATGGCATATATAGTGCCACCCGTAATATTGAAATTATTTAATTATTGCAGCAAACATGAATAACCGTAAACGTGTAACTTATTGTGTAGCAGAGCATTATTTCATTGTAGAAGCACCTGAAACAGTGTATGAACCAATGACTAACTATGAGCCGTTTGTGGCGGAATTGCCGACAGATAAACAGCCGTTGTTTGAATTACATGTGGATGAACCGCAAGAATCGTTGCCGCCTGTTCCGGGAGGGCGGGAGATGGTCTTTGCCGACAAATCCGATGAAGATATGCCCCGCATTGAGATATATCGCAACGGTGAAGATTGGGTTTTGCGTGAATCAATGTCACGCGATTCCGACATATGCCTGCAGATAACAGCCAATAAGGACTTCTCACAATGCCGTTTGCAGCAACTGCCAATAAAATCCCGCTTTGCAATTGACAATGGCACGATGCTGCTGTTTGCGTTTACTTCGGCACAGTTTGCTACGTTGGAGATGCATGCTTCCGTTACTGTGCGTGGCGATTACGGCTATTTGTTTTTGGGAAAATCAGGAACAGGCAAGTCCACTCATTCAAAACTGTGGATGGAGACATTTGAGGATGCGTGGTTACTGAATGATGATAATCCGGTGGTTCGTCTGAAAGAAGACGGAGCTTTTGTTTATGGTTCGCCGTGGAGCGGCAAAACACCATGCTACAAGAACGATATGCGGCGAATCGGAGCCTTTGTAAAATTGGCTCAAGCGCCTTATAACAAGGTACATACGCTACGTTTGCCGGAAGCGTATGCCTATATTCTGTCTTCTTCCAGTGGTTTGAAGATTGTGCCGGAAATGATGGACCAACTTTATGACACGATTTCCCGTCTCATTCAAACAGTGCAGGTTTACGGATTGGAATGCTTGCCTAACACAGAGGCTGCGCAATTATGTGCACAAACGATAATGAAACCGTAATCAGACGAGTGCTTCGATAATCCGGTTGAGAATATGTAGGCCTTGCTGCGTGGCATGGAGACGGTTATCAGTAATCGCCAATTGTCCGCTATGGAGAAACGGCTGTGCTTTGGCGAGAAGGTCATTGGTAATTGAAATACCTTCGCAGGTGCGCAGACCAAGCATGATATGTTCCATTTCCTTTTGTTCGGGTGTCAGCAGTTCTTCTTCCCAATACTTAGACATGCTTAAGAGATGCTTAACATATGCAGAAAGGTCTGCTATGTTCCAGCGTCTTTTTTGCTCGTCGTAACTATGTGCGCCAGCCCCCAAACCTATATATGGAGTATTATTCCAATAGGATGAATTGTGCTGCGAACGGCAGTTTGGCTTTGAGAAATTACTTACTTCGTAATGGGTGTAGCCGTTTGCTGTCAAGGTTTTGCAGAGTTCATCATACATGGCGTTTTCCAATTCTTCGTCTGCGGGAGTGATTTTCCCTTCGCTTGCGAGTCGGTAGAGTCTCGACTGCGTCTCGAAAGTCAGGCAGTAACAGGAAATATGTTGGACGTTCAATTTTAGTGCTTCCGCGATGTTGTATTGCCAGGTCTCCATTGTTTGACCGGGTAAGGCATAAATCAGGTCAATGCTTATATTGTCAAAGCCGGCTTTTTGTGCCTTGAGGACAGCGTCTCGTGCTTCTTGAGCAGTATGGCGCCGTTCCAAAAAACGCAATTCCTCATCGCGGAAAGACTGAATTCCTATGCTCATGCGGTTTATGCCAATGTTGCGTAACGCGCGCAGTTTGTCCAAGTTCAAATCGCCCGGATTGGCTTCGAGCGTAATCTCTACGGCATTAACAGGATTTATGGCGGTAAGAATCCGTTCAATTTGTTCTACGGACAGCAGACTTGGTGTGCCACCGCCAAAGTAAACGGTTTGGATATCAGCTGATTGCGTTATGCGCTGTTGCGCTTCTGCAACAACGGCTTGCACATATTCTTCCCGCTTTTCCAACTGTGTGGTAGAGAAAAAGTCGCAGTAAATACAGCGACTTTTGCAAAACGGGACATGAATATATACGCCTAATTTTCCCATAAATGCTTCATCCAATCCGCCAATTTCTGCTCTTGCGGACTGCCTTGCGCTTCCCAGAAATGCGTTCCAATCAGTTCATCCGGCAGGAATTGCTGCTTAACAAAATGATTCGGGAAATCGTGCGCATACTTGTATCCTTCACTATAACCCAAATCTTTCATTAGTTGGGTAGGGGCGTTGCGCAAGTGCAGCGGGACAGCCAAATTACCGGATTTTTCCACTTCTGCAAGGGCGGTGTCTATTGCCAGATAGGCAGAGTTAGATTTCTGCGAAGTAGCCAAATATATAGTTGCCAACGCCAACGGAATACGTCCTTCCGGCCAACCGATTTTCTGCAAAGTATCAAAGCAGGCATTAGCAACAAGCATTGCATTCGGATTTGCGAGGCCGATGTCTTCACTGGCAGAAATTACCAAGCGTCGTGCGATGAATTTCGGATCCTCGCCTGCAGCCACCATGCGAGCCAGCCAATAAATTGCCGCATCCGGATCGCTGCCGCGGATGGACTTGATGAAGGCCGAGATAATATCGTAGTGCAATTCACCGTCTTTATCATATGCCACGGGATTCTGCTGCAGTTGTTTGGTAACGGTTTCATTGTCTATGTCCGTTACGCCTGAATTGCCAACCAACTCAATGATGTTGAGCAGCTTGCGTGCGTCACCGCCGCTGTAGCGCAGAATGGCGTCTGTTTCTTTTATATTAAGGTGTCGCGCCTTGATTTCGTCATCTTCCGTAACTGCGCGATGCAACAATTCCAACATGTCGTCTTTGCCAAGCGGCTGCAGCACATAAATCTGACAACGTGACAGCAATGGATTAATAACTTCAAAACTCGGGTTTTCCGTTGTTGCGCCAATGAGCGTAATCGTGCCGTCTTCTACTGCACCAAGCAGGCTGTCCTGCTGCGACTTGCTGAAACGGTGGATTTCGTCAATAAACAGAATAGGGGAGCGTTGGTCGGTTTGTGCGGCAAAGAGTCCGCTGTTGATTTTTGCCTCGCGTTTGGCTTTATCAATCACGTCCCGCACTTCCTTCACGCCGCTTGTAACCGCAGAAAGCGTATAAAAAGGACGCTCCAGTTCATGCGCGATAATTCGCGCCAGCGTTGTTTTGCCAACGCCCGGAGGACCCCACAGAATGAACGACGACAAGTTGCCGCTTTCAATCATCTGCCGCAAAACAGCACCTTCTCCGACCAGATGTTTCTGTCCTATGTACTCGTTCAGCGTCTTTGGACGCAGTCTTTCTGCTAATGGCAAACTCATTTTATCATTTACTCATTTTATCATTTATTCATTTGCGCAGCAACTCTTTTGCGGTTGTTAATGCGGCATCCGTGATGGCTTTGCCGGAAAGCATAGCAGCGATGTCTCGGATTCGTTCTTCGGTGTCCAATTGCACAATGTGCGTTTCGGTGCGCGTGTCGGTATCCTGCTTATAGACACGGAATTGCGTTTCGGCTTGTGCTGCAATCTGAGGCAAATGGGTAATGGCGATAATCTGTCGTGATGTAGCCATTTCGCGCATGATATGTCCCATCTGCGTGGCTATTTCGCCACTTACGCCGGTGTCTATTTCGTCAAAGATGATGGTCGGAAGTCCGTTTGTGGAAGCGATTAACGCTTTGACGCACAACATGAAACGGGCTATTTCACCGCCGCTTGCCACATCACTTACCGGACGTAATGACTGGTTGAGGTTGGCAGCAAAGAGGAACTGTATATTGTCGTTTCCGCTTTCGCTGAAGTCTTCCAACGGCGTAATGGCAATGTCCACATTTGCATGGGCAATGCCAAGTTTGGAGAGGTCAAGCGTCAGCTGTATGGAGATTTGTTCCCGCACGGCTTTTCTGGATTGTGTCAAGGCTTGTGCCGCCGTTTCAAGCGAACTCCGGCAAGCTGCCACTTCTTTCTTTGCGTTGGCAATGTCTTCGTCAAACGAAGCGATTTTGCCTAATTGTGCGCCCAGCTCATCGCGTAATGCCATCAGTTCCGCCACGGTTTGTACACCATGTTTGCGTAACAGGGTGTTGATGAGATCAAGCCGTTCCTGTACTATTTGCAGGCGTTCGGGGTCATATTCGGTGTTTTCTGCCAAGTGGTTGGTCTCGGAAATAATATCCTTGAGTTCTATTTCCACGCTTTGCAAGCGGCTATTCAAACTTTCTTCGTCTTGCAAGGCACTTTGCGCTATCCGAAGCATTGACATCGCACTCCGTTCGTCCTCATCCAACGCTTGCAGAGCCGTTTGCAATTGGGCTTTCAGTTGTTCAACATGGCTCAAACGGTATTCTTCTTCCTCTAGATTTTCCAGTTCATCAGCATCGTTTAGTTGTGCTTCTTCCAATTGCCCGAATTGGAAGGCAATGTAATCCTGGTCTTTACCGGTTTTGGCTGCCAACGCTTCCAAATCACGCAAAGCCTGTTCCGCAGCGCGATATGCCGTATAGCGAGCGGAGTAGGTTTCCCGTTCGGCCTCATTGTGTGCGAGGGCATCTATTACGCCCAACTGGAACGAATCATCCGCCAACAGCAGATTTTCGTGTTGGGAATGTATATCAATGAGTTTGTTCGCCAGCGCTTTCAGTTCGGTTTGCGTCACCACCTCATCATTCACCAGTGAACGTGAACGTCCGTTGCGATTGAGTTCGCGACGAATCAGGTACTCGCCGAAATCCGCCTCGATGATGCAGCGTTCTTCGCCCTCCGTGATGGTTTTCAGGTCTGCACGTCCGCCCATAACCAAAGCCAAAGCACCGAGAATGATACTTTTTCCTGCACCGGTTTCTCCGGTCAACGCAGAAAAGCCTTCGTGGAAATCAATGTCCAGATGCGAAATGAGCGCGTAGTTTTGTATGTGTAGGTGTTGCAACATTACTTTATTATTCTCTCGTACAGATTGTTTCGTGTCGGGTCAATGTCCATGAGGATTTCGTAGGCATCTTTTTTCTCTTTGTCTGTGCCTTTCTCAAAGATGTTTGTCAGTTCGTCAGACTTGGCATCAAGAAAAACATTGACGACGTATGTAGCCGGACGCGCGCGGTTGGTTTCACGCAGAATGGGCAAACCTTTGGCGATGATAGCCCGTCCGTTTGCCGCATTTGCCGCCATAATATCCAGTCCCAGGCGGTGGTATTCGTAGTAATATTCGCGGTATTTTTTGAAAGCCTCGTCTTGCAGGTTGTTTATAAGCGCGTAGCGGTTTCTGTTGCTGTCAAACGCTTTCCAGCCCTTCTGCTCCTCGGCAGTCATGGACGCTGACTGACAGGAATTTACGATGTCTTCGCAAGCTTGGAAGTAGGGCGAGCCGCCCAATTTCTGGAAACTGTCGCAATCATGGCCGAGAATCAGATAAACATAATACGCCAGCATTGCCGTGAGGTTGTTGGTGAACACATTCTGCTGGTACTCGATACGATCGAACTCCTGATACGTGAAGTGAAAGGCATTGTCCTTGAAGTTCAGCAACGGCGTAGAGTAGGAGGTGTTGAACACCGGCCGTTTGGCTTGGAGCTGCATCTCGCACAAGTACAGATTATCGTTTATCGAATTGACAATAATCATCAGGTTGCATTCAATCTTTTCCTTTTCGGAGAAGGTCATATTGGTCCAACGGTTATTGTTGATATAATCCGAAATCGCCTGCTGAAGCGCTTCGAACACCGATTTATTGGTGCCTTCGATTTTATCCGAATTGATGGTAACGGTGCAATTCAGCTCCTGCGCTGAAATGCCTGTTGCCAACAGCAGTAATATGGCAATTATGGTCTTTTTCATTTCTCGATGCTTTTTATGCTGCCGGTTTGGGTGTCAAACTGAATGTGCGGCAGTTCTTCCTCCATGAACAAGTTGCGGGACAAGGGAATAGCCACTCCGAATTGGGCAACCGGCGATTGTTTCTCCACAAAAATCTCGTCCAGATACAGCACTTTGTAATTTGCCGAGCCAGGCAGATTGTAAAATATCTGTGAGGGTTGCGGGGCTTTTTTGTTCTCTTTTTCAGGACGCGAAGTGCCTTTAATCTGACGTCTGGCGGTGATGTTCAGCAGAATGGGTTCTCCGTTTCCGGAAGTCGTAAATCCTTCTTTTTCAGAGAAATAGCCAATCTCCACTTCTTCCGTCTTGACAGGCGTATAGGTGAGTGTTTTGTGATGATGGCGCACTTCGCGCGTGCCGATGAACAGTTCCACCAATTGCTGTTCCTGATTGTTCAGTTCGTCCAGAACCAGCTGCATTGCTTTGCCGTCTGCGGGCACATGATCCACTTCGCCTGCCAACAGATACATGCGGTTTTCGCGGATGCGGTAAATCAGTTTTGCAGCGCCTTGTGCTTGTTGGGCAACACTCTTGCCGTTGATGTGCTCTTCCAAAAGCGGCATTACCGCCGGTTGTTTTGTCTGCGGCATTGGCGGAGGAAGCAGTTTGTCATGCGCTTTAGGAGATGGTTTTTGCGGCTTAGAAGCGATGTTGTAACCTGCCAACGTGCCCAGCGGCGTCAGCGTGAGTAACTGGCTTTGTATTTCTTTTTCAGCCGTTACTTTGTATGCGCGCGTGAAATCTGCCACAGCATGCGTGTGCGTTTTTACACCGACCAGCTTGAAGGAAGTCGCATCGGCTTCTACGATATCCGTTGCGCCGAGATACTGCTTGGCGTATTCAGCGAAAGGACCTTTGTGCAGAATGACTTCCTCGTATTCCACGTCAAAACACAACTGCGTTTGCGGCATGTAATACACAATCGCCATTTCGTTGTCTTGAACCATTTGTGCCACCGCCACACTTGCAAGGGCGCACAACATTCCAAATAAAATACCTTTTTTCATATTGTCAGTTATTCCAAATTTTCCAACTTTCTTCGGCCTGGATTTCCAACATCCGTCTGCCATTGACGGTGGTAGCACCTTGTGCTTTTCCGCGCCGCAGGAACTCTGTTTCTTCCGGATTATAGACGCAATCAAACAAAATGTGTTTGTCCGTCAACGCCGGATAATCCATGTCCGGATAAGTGTTTACGTCCGGCGACATCCCCAACGGCGTAGCGTTCACAATCAGTTCGTATTGCCGTATGTTCGCTGCGATTTTTCCCCGTGCACTCATCATCTCGGCAGCTATATTCATTTGCTCCAGCGCATATTTTACCGCCTTTGCAGCGCCGCCTCGTCCGAGAATGAGCGCGTTTGATACGACGGTATGATGCTTTGTCAGGATGTCAGACAGCGATTGCTTGAAACCAATCCAATCCGTGTTGTAGCCTTTTCCGTTCTTGACGACATTTACGGCGCCAATGATCTTTGCTATCGGGTCAAGCGCCTGCAAATAAGGCAGAATGGCCGTTTTGTACGGAATGGTTACGTTGTAGCCGTCCAGCGTCAGGTTTTGCACATCGCAGATTTCGTGCAGCTCAATCAGTCGGTAGTCTGCCTCTATTTGTTCTTCCGCGAACTTCCTCGCAAAATATTCCGCCGACCACGAGTGTCCCAGTTTTCGTCCTATCAGCCCAAAATGTCTCATAACCGTTCTCCCAATGTCGCGAGGTGTTCTATTTCCGCTTTTGACCACTGCGCCAGTTCTGCGCGGATAGCATTGCGCCGGTAAGTTGTGTCCTTGTTGCTCGAGTCCTCCACCCAGTCGATTTTGCGGATGTCGCGCAGGTAGTGGCAGATATAATCGTGCGTTGTGCACAGGAGCGGGCGAATCACCGGCACAGATTGTTCGCAATAGGGATTTTTGCTTTTGGGCGCCATTCCGGACAGGCCTTTCAGTCCGCAACCGCGGCGGATGTTCATCAAAATGGTTTCCGCCTGGTCGTTTTGGTGGTGTGCCACCGCAATCGCGTTGCAAGCGGTTTCTGCAGCCAGTTCCGCAAACCATTTATAGCGCAGTTCGCGCGCTGCGAGTTCGATACTTTGCTTGTGCTGCGCAGCGTGAGCCGTTGTGTCAAAATGCTTGACATAGAGCGGAATGCCGTCTTTGAGCCAAGCGGGTAGGGTTTTCAAACGCTTGCCCAGCGTGCTGCACAGTTGCCGCACATACGCTTCGTCGCGATCGCTTTCCTCGCCGCGCAAATGAAAGTTACAGTGGGCAACGACACATTCGTATCCAGCGCGCAGCAGTACGTCCAACAATGCCACGCTGTCTGCTCCGCCGCTTACGCAAACCAGCACTTTTTCGCCGTCTTGCAGCAGTGCTTTGTCCGCTATGTATTTCTTCACCCTGCGCAGCATATTGCCACTTTATCCCATTTTAGCGCGCAAAGGTACAAAAAAGTTTTTGTGTATGCAAATTTTTATCATTTTTATGCGAAAAAATATCCAAAAGATTTGTATAATTCAATTTTTTATTGTACCTTTGCCACGTTTTTGAAGTGTGGGAAAATGAGGGAAAGAAAAGTTGTGGTTAAGGGTAGTCAACGTCTCGGTAAAGGGTGCTTTATGGTGCAAAAATGGTGCAATAATGGTCCAATAATGGTGCAATAATAGTGCAATAAAATAAGGTGCTAAATATATATTTATATATATTTATAAAGTTGAACGTTTAAGGTTGAAAGATTAAAGGGAAAAAATGACAGTTTTATACGAAGATAATCATATTATTGCGGTGAATAAGACCTGCAACGAAATCGTGCAGGGCGACAAGACCGGCGATGAGCCGCTGAGCGAAACCGTCAAGGCTTATATAAAGGACAAATACAACAAGCCCGGCGAAGTGTTTCTCGGCGTAACACACCGTCTGGACAGACCAACCAGCGGCGTGGTGCTGTTCGCAAGGACAAGCAAAGCGCTGACAAGGCTGAACGAAATGTTCAAAGAGAAGTCGGAAAACCCCTCCCGACACCTCAAGGGAGGAGCAGCCGACAGCGCAAAACAGGAAAACACAGCACATGCAAAACCGTCCATAAGGAAGACTTATTGGGCGATTGTGCAGGGGAAACCGAAAATGGCAGAGGCGAGGCTGGAGAACTGGTTGGTAAGGAATGAAAAGCAGAATAAAAGTTATGTAGTAAGCCCTCCAAAGACATCTTCAGAAGCGGACAAAACTTCCGAATATACATCAAAGGCGGGCAAAGCCTCCGAATATTCCTCAAAGGCGGGAATAGCCTCCGAATATTCCTCAAAGGCGGGAAAAGGGGGCAAAGATGCCAAAGTGGCGATATTGAGCTATCGGACGTTGGCAGTGGGGGAGAATTATTCCTTGTTGGAAATCAATCTGGAAACAGGACGGCATCATCAGATACGGTGTCAGTTGGCGGCGATTGGCTGTCCCGTCAAAGGTGATTTGAAATACGGCGCAAAACGCAGTAATCCGGACGGCGGAATATGTCTGCACGCGCGGAAAATCGAATTCGAGCACCCTGTTTCGCATGAAGAAATATGTATCACAGCACCTGTGCCCAATGACAAACTATGGCAATCACTAACCCAAACACATTAACCGTCTGCCGCGCCTCTGCAGGAACAGGCAAGACCTATACGCTGGCGGCGAACTATGTGGCGTTGTTGCTGAGCAAACAAAGCTACCGGTCGATTCTTGCGGTGACCTTTACAAACAAGGCAACGCAGGAAATGAAAGACCGTATTTTGCTGTTTCTTGACAATATCGCCCGTAATACCGGCGCAGACGCGGATGCAGCGCTGGCGGCCGTGCGCAAGCGGATGATAGCCAATAAAACGGCTTCGGACGAGGAACTGCGGGCAGAAGCGGCGCGATGCTATAAGAACATGTTGGAGGATTATGACAACATCCATATATCGACTATCGATACGTTTCTGATGCAGCTGCTGAACGGGCTCGGACAGATGTTGGATGATGCGTCTGCGGGCGCGGAAGTGGAACTGGATATCGAGCATTCGATTACGGAGGCGGTGGATAACCTGCTGACGCGGCCGACAGAAGCGCAAACGGCGTTGTCAAAACAGATTGCGAACTATGTGCATGAGCGTCTGGATACGGGAAAAGACTGGGATATACGCAGTCAGCTGATTGATATCGCAAAACGCATGTACAACGAGGCGGTGCAGCAATTAGATGCTGAAGGAGAAATCGTGTTTGACGCGGAGGCGATACACAAATACAAAGCGAACTGCGACTGGCGTCATGCGGCGTGCATTGGGCAGTTGCGGGATATGGTTCGCGAAGTGCGCGCAACGGCGTACGGCAGTTCCAGCAAGAAAATAGACGGATTTATTGATGAGGTGGGGACGTATCTGGACGGAACGTGTACGGAAGCAAATATGTTCCGCGGGGCGACTCCGGCGTTCCGAAAGAAACTGCATGACGACCCGGCGCTAAAGGCACTTGCCGATTTGGACGACTTGTGCGTAGAATGTCAGCGGGTCTATAATACGTGCCACAGTACAGTGGCGCTGCTGAATGATTTGGCGCTGATGTCAGCCCTGCGCGGCGAGATACAGGCGCTGTTGGCGGAGCGCAACAGTGTGCTGCTGGCGCAAACAGCAGAGAAACTGCACCGCGCGATGGCCGTGGGTGATGCGGATTTTATCTTGGAGAAAGCCGGCATACGCTACAAACATATCATGTTGGACGAGTTCCAGGATACGTCCGTGCTGCAGTGGGAAAACTTCAAGCCGCTTGTGGAAGAAATCCTTGCCAACGGCGGGACGGTGTTCATCGTGGGAGATATCAAACAGAGCATCTACCGCTGGCGCAACGGCGACTGGCAGATTATGGCAGGCTTGAACGAGGAAACGCCAACTGTGGGGGCGTATTATCAGGATATG
>CAJOFV010000004.1:12516-31130 GCA_905233925.1 Paludibacteraceae bacterium | reverse complement strand
CCAAAGGTTACGGGAATGTTTTTGCCGCCGCGCTGTATGACGAGGAATACGGACAGCATGAACTGACGGATTACTACAAGGCGGGGCACGAAGGTGGTTATGTGCAACTGGAACTTGTGCCGTACGGGAAGAATAGGGAATTGAAGAACCGTCAGGCGGCGCGGGAGCTGATTTTGGCAAGTATGTTCGGCGAGATTGAAAAGCGCTTGCAGCAAGGCGAGGCGGCGTCGGACATGCTGATTTTGGTGCGCGGTCACAGCGATGCGGAGGCGGTGGTGTCGTTCTACCGCGAACTGCTGCCTGGGTCTGAGATATTGGCGAGAACGCAAATAGTGTCATGCGACAGTTTTCATCTGGACGCGTCGCTGTCGGTGCAGTTTGTTATCCAGTCGCTGCGATGGTTAGTGCTGCAAGATGATGTGGCGAAATGGTATATTTCACTGGTATTTCCGGAAGCGGATCTGGCGGCGATGGAAGAGATGGATTCGGCCATTCCGCTGTGCGAATTGGTAGAGGAGTTGTTGAAAATGCTACCTTCGCAGCAAGAAACAGACCTTGCATACATCAATGCGCTCATGGACGGCGTGCATGATTATGTGGGGAAATACGGGTCGGACAAGGCGGCTTTTTTGACGTATTGGGAGGACAAAATGCATACGCAATCCATCGCTGCGCCTGCATCGGATGCCATCAAAATCATGACGATTCACTCGGCAAAAGGTCTGGAGGCAAAGAATGTGTTTATTCCGTTCTGCTCGTGGGATATGGAAAAAGACAGGGCGGATGATGTGCTGTGGTGCGAGGCAAAAGGACTGCTGAAAGCGCCCGTGCAGAAACTGAAGCAAATCCCGATACGGATGAGTGCGGCGCTGGCCAATTCGGAATATGAGGAGGAATACAAACACGAACATAAGCAACAGCGTCTGGATAATCTCAACATGCTTTATGTGGCGCTGACGCGCGCACGGGACACCTTATATATTTACGGCGATTTGCCGGACACCAAAGCAGGCACAGACGATACAGCGGCAGCGCTTTTATACAGGGCGTTTACGGACAAATGGGAAGAACAGGGAAATATGCTGTGTCTGTCTTTCGGCGAGCCGTATCCTGCCACCCAAAAACAATCTGCCAAATTGGGCGGTATGATTGACCGTTTTACTTTTGACGGCGCGGATAAAGAGCCATCGGAACTGCATGTGGGCGAACGTCCGATTTCGTTCCAAATGAGCCGTGAGTCGATGGAAAGTCTGCACTTCGGGGCGGAGGAAGAAGGCCGCTACGCGCGCATCGATTTAGGAAATGTGTGCCACGCCATCATGGAACACATGGAAACGCAAAACGACCGAGATGCGGCACTAAATGACGCGAAAATGCGCGGTCTGATAGCCGATGAGGCGATGGAAACGGAAGTGACGCGGCTGATTGATACGGCGTGGACGAACATACAGATGATAGATTGGTTCTCGGGGAAGTGGGAACTGCTGCGTGAGGTAACGTTCCTGACCGACAAGGCGGAACTGCGACCTGACCGCGTCATGATAGACAGAGCAAGCAGTACGGCGATTGTTCTGGATTACAAATTCGGGCAACGCGAGAAGAAACATGTGCAGCAAGTGCGTGATTACATGCGGATAATGGTGGAACTGAATTTCCGCCACGTTGAAGGATATATATGGTACACGCAAGAGGCGCAATTAGAACAAGTAAGGCTATGAACGCATTTTTAGCCGAAGTGACACGGCATCTGATAGAGGCCAAAGGTCTTGCCAATCTGGCTGACATGACAATCGTTGTGCCGACGCGCCGTGCGATGTTGTTTGTCAAGGACTGTTTCCGGAATTATATGCGCGCCAACGGGTTGCAAGGACCTGTGCAGTTGCCGCAGATGACGTCATTGGCGCAGTTGTTTGACGACCTCAGTCCGCGATACAAGGCGGATGAGATACAGTTGGTTTGTACGCTTTACCGCGTTTATTGCGATGTGCTGCGGGAGGCAACCAAGCGGGAAACAGACCTGCCACTGGATGTGTTCTACGGATGGGGCAGGCAGTTGGTGCAGGATTTTTCCTACATCGACAAGGCGTATCCGTTGGTGATGCCGCAGGATTTTCTGCGTAACACGGCTTCCGCCCGCAAATTGGAGCACTTGGAAATAGACGAAGAAGTGCGGGAGCGGTTGTTGGCACTTGTTTCGACGCGGGAAAACAACGTTATTATCGCCAATTCGAAGCGTCGGGAGTTTGAGGTGATTTGGGAGAATCTACCGCTTATTTATGAGCGTTTCCAGGCGGCGTTGGGCGTATATGGCTATGAAGGCGCGCGCATGCAGGCTGCGTTGGAACATTGGGACGACGAGGCTATTCAGCGGCGTTTGAAAGGGCGGCAGTTTGTGTTTGCGGGATTCAATTATCTTGTGCCTGCGGAGAAGAAACTGATGCATTTGCTGCAGGACGCGGGACAAGCGACGTTCTACTGGGATTATCCGGACAAGTTTACCGCCAATACAAAGGCTTTCCGCTGGATTATCACCAATGCCAAAAAGTTTACAAACGCGCTGCCTGTGCAAACGTGGCAGCCGAAAAACGTGGAAGTGATTTGTGCGGCATCGGCGCACGGACAGGCGCAATATGCATACGAATGGCTGCGAAAAACGCACCAACGCGGAGAACGGTCGGCGGTTGTGATATGCGATGAATCGGCGTTGGAGCAAGTTGTATATGCGTTGCCTGTTGATGCGGATGATGACCAGCAACCGCGGTTCAAACATATCAATATCACGAAAGGTTTCCCGATGCGGCAGACGGATGTTTTTGCCCAAGTCATGCAAAAACTGACCGACCAACAAACGATGGATATTGATGCACTGATGCCGGAAATGAAGGCGGTTCAGGAAGGGGAAGAAGTGCACATGACCTGGCATGAGATGTTGGATTGTGAGGCGCGTTTCCAAATGCGGGTAGCCTTGACGCGGTTCAAGAAAATGCTGTCGGACGGGCTTATTCCGCCTATTCCGAACCAACGGACACTGCGGTTGTTGCTGCGCCGTTATCTGGAGGGACTGTCGTTCCCGTTCCACGGCGAACCGTTGGCGGATGTGCAAGTAACCGGCGTACTGGAAACGCGGGCGATGGACTTTGACAATGTGCTGCTGCTGAATGTGGAAGAAGGCATTGTGCCGAATGTGTCAGCGGATTTGTCATATCTGCCGTATTATCTGCGCAAAGCATACGGCCTGCAGACGCATGAGGAGTCCACGGATGTTTATGCCTACAACTTCTTCCGGCTGATTTACCGCGCCAAGAACGTGACGATGCTCTTTACCGGCAGCGAGTCGAAGAACAACAAGAAAACAATGTCGCGTTTCCTGCGGCAGATTATGGCTTCCGGCGATTTTCAAGTGACAAAGAAAATACTGACGGAATCCAACACGCTTGCCGCGCCTGTGCTGCCTGTCCGTAATTATGTGCACAAAGAGAATCCGACGAACTGCGCGACTTTCTCGCCGTCGGCGCTCAATTTGTTCCGCAACTGCCGGATGCAGTTCTATCTGAAATATGTGGCGGGCATTAAGGAGCCGGAAGAGAAATCGCTGCTGTTGGAGCGGAATGAGATAGGGACGCTGGTGCATGACGCAATGCAGGAACTGTACAAGCGATATGCATCACCGGCGGATGTGCCGGAACAAATACCGTTTGACGAATTGGAAGCACTGAAAGTGGACGGCAACCATCCGTTGGAATTGTCGGCAATGCGGATGTTTATCGTGCGTATTGTGCAGAATGACAAGCAGTTAGCGCGGGAACATGATTTGCGGATCATCGAAACAGAATCGCCGGCATATATGCGCGTAGATGTGGAAGGAGTAGGGAGTGTGCAAGTTGGCGGACGAATAGACCGTGTCGATAAATTGGACGGCGTGACACGTATCATTGACTACAAAACCGGTTCGTACAAGGACGATTATGACTGGCAGACGCGCATTTACCGCGCGGCGTACATGGACAAGAACAACCTGAACGACGTGCAAGCCGTGCTGTATCTGTGCAAGGCCGCAAAAGCGGATGAGGAAATGGAGCGGATTGTGGAGCCCGAGCCGAATTTCATGAATGAGCTGAAAGAACTGCTCGGCGAAGTGGTGCAACTGATGAAATGCGATATTTCCGCTCTTCCGGAAGAGGAATTCCAAGCGTTGTTTGCCGACAAAGCGGACAAATGCGATTTCTGCCCCTATAAGATATTGTGCGGGCGGGCATAGATACTGCTTTTCCCGAAATGACCCAATAAAATCACAGAAAAAGCGACTCTTTCGAGCCGCTTTTTTAATGATATGCACGAGTTTCTTTATTTAACTACTGCACCATTGATGTTGTACATCACACCATTGCGGAGAATGTAGATTACGCCATCACGAAGAATCTTCTGCGGAGCAAGAGCGTCATCCGAATGTATGGATTGAACACCAGTGGGAACATCCTTGAAGTCAGCCATTTCCGGAGGCAGATACCCTGTAGGTTTAGCTTCGCCGAAGTTATCCATGCAGAAGTAAGCCGGTGTACAATAGTCAGAAACGTAGAGCGTAAACATGATCTCATTTACTTGTCCGAGTTTGGTGAGGTCAAAGTATGTCCAATCCTTGACGTACTTGGTGTCTTGCGCCAAAGTGAAGGTGTCCGTCGCCATTACTATACCGGCGAGTTTGCCAATAGCTACGAGTTTGAAGAAGGAACCATCGGTGAACTTTTGCGCATAACCGTCTCCAAATGCCATCGAGTTAACAGCGTATGCATTGTTGGTTACATAGCATCCGATAGCCGGCATCGGTTTGTCGGAAAGGACACTGTTAGTGCTATAGTAGTCGTTGGTCCAGATACCGAAGTTATTACCATCAAAGGCGCCACCCTTAGCGGAACGATAGGGCTCCATCCAACCGGTAGAGGTGTTCTCTGTCTCGTTGGAAGCATAGAAGCCATAGTAGTAAGCGGCACCCCAGCCATTGTCCATATAGGTATAGAAGGTGTATTCACCGGACTTCCAAGTGTTATGACCGGGTTTATCAGGTGTAGCGCTGAGCCAAGCGTGGGTAGTCTCATCGAGTTGGATACCACCTGTTTCGTTCTCGAAGGTGGCAGTAGCGTTAGCTGCAGGCACAGTAGCGGTATTGAGATAGCATACAAGTCCGTCTATTTCGTGACGATAAACAGCGGGTCCACCAAGAACAGGATACGGATCTTGTCCGATAGTCTGTCCGAATTCCGCCTTGAGAGAATCGGCCACTTCGCCCATAGCAAAAGCTCTGACGTCGCGTATCGCGGTAGGTACGGTAGCAGTTTCGTCAATCACGTATGCCTGTTTAGCATAGATGTGCTCGAAGGTACCGTTGGTTTTGTGTCCGCGAATAGCACCGACGTTTGCAGCACCGTCTTGAGCAACGATATCACCGTAGTTGAAGCAGTACTTGACAGTAGCCGGTTGTTGCATGTGGGCGGAGATACCTGCCACGTAGTTGCCACCGGTGATAGTAGCGACGTTGTAGCAGTTGGTGATAGTAACGTTCTTATTCATGGTGTTGGCAGTGATACCACCTGCGTAGTTACCGGAAGCTGTAACGTTAGCGATATTCGCGCAGTGGTCAATGGTAGTAGCGCCATTGGTATAAGCAGCGAGACCACCGAGGTTAGAAGCACCGTTGACTTCGACTTTGTTGATACATCCAGCCATCCTGGAGGCATTGAGGTAAGCCGCAATACCGCCTACATAATTGGCGGTAGAGGTCACTTTACCGGAAACGGTAAGGTCGTTGATTTCACCACCCTGAACGTAACCGAAGAGACCTTGATAGGTAGCGGTAGAACTAATGTAGAGGCTATCGATACGGAAATTCTGTCCTTCGAACTTGCCCTTGAAGGCTTTAGCAGCGGTAGCACCACCGATAGGTGTCCAGTTCTTATTGGCAAGGTGAATGTGATTAGCAAGTTTGGCATTGGCGTTGTATGTGCCGCCATTGACGTATGCAGCAAACCAAGCCAAGTGATATCCGGACTTGATGATATAGGTGTCACCGTCTTTGTCGGGCTCGTAGGAAGTAGTGATACCGTCCCAGCCGTTATCAGTAGCTGCGATTGCTTCCAGCGTTACGTTCTCATTGATAGTAGCGGGAGAAGCATCAGTAACGGAAATGGTTCCCACAACAGATTTATAGCCTTTCTTCTCAACGAGATAGGTATAATCATAGTTATTGACGGTATATACGCCAGAAGCGGGTGTGAGAGCATTGCCCTTGTAGTCCTTCACAGTGATTGTGCACTCATCGACCGAGGTGTTGAAACTGAGGAGTTTGTCAGCGGGACGAGCCTCGAGAGGAATCAGGATCTCGGGGAGAGCGCCGAAGGTAGCTTGTTGGCTCACGGCGGTGAAGTTAGCGCCACGACCGAACTTCTTGGAGGTGTTACGGTGGTTACCGATAGGGTCTCCAAAACCGCTGGCCTTGATAATACCGGCAGTCAGTGTATCGTTGCCCTTGGTAATATCGTAGTCGGTAGGAATAGTGAATGTAACTGCCTGCGCAGCGGGTGTGCTGCAGAAGGTGTATTGGTTGCCGGTGCTCTTGAGTTCCGCGCCATTGCGTTTATAAATCGTGGTAGCGCTGAAGTTATGCACACCGGCGAGTTTGTTAGCAGGGTGGTAGAGTCCTGTTAATTGCACTTTCACCTCATCACCCGGGCGGAACTTGGATGTTTGTTGGCGTCCGAGCGCGGTAATCTCAATATGTACGGGTTTGCCGACGAGCACTTGATACTCGCTCTTGCCGGCGTTGTTGGTCAATTGTACGATTTGACGACCTGCTTTAACTTTTACGGTATATTCGCCGGTTACACTGTTGTAGGATACACCGTCTGTGCCAAAACCGCTGTAGGTAGCCGCATTCTCGCCAATAGTAGGATAGGCGATTTTTACGTTCTGAACATTAGTCGGTTTAAAGGTATAAGCATGGTAGGCATTAGCCGTATCAGGGAAATAGAACACATCAAAGTCTGCATCGTAGGCAGTACCGGCGAGCTTGTATTGGGTAGTGTTGGTCTCATTGATGGTCATTCCGAGGTCGATATCGGTAGAAGCGTCTCCCACGGTAACAACGAACACGCCGGTGTTCTCCGGCCAGATAGCGGACCAGTACTCGCCGCCTACCATACCTCTGAGGTTGATAGCATCGTAGGTAACGGTAACGATAGCAGTACCTTCGCCCACAGCGTGGAGAGTGCCGTCAGCGTCTATGGTAACAACGGCGCTGCTGGCTTGGCCATAGAGGTCAGTCACGGTATAGTGATAGTCGGGCTCAATGAAATAGTTGTCAGAAATACCATTGACCACCTCCCAGTTACGGAGGGGCAGCAGGTCGAATGTAGCGCCCTTGACGAGCTTGAGGTGCTCTTGAGCGTTGATGTTCAGGAAGATATCCGCTACATTGTAACCGCCGTTGGATGCCACGTTGTGGTCAATCCATTTAGGGCTCTTGGCAGCCATCTCATCGGCCGTTACGATAATCGGCTCTTCGGAAGCGGTAAAGATACCGCCCACAGTCAGCGCACCGGCTTTGGAAACACGGAAGTTGTAGTCTCCACCTTTGCCAAGCGCATAGGTGTAGGTGTTGCCGCTAACGCTCTTAGGCACTTCCTCAATAAAGGGCACAAAGTGTGCGGTCTTACGTCCCACAAAGACAGTAGCGCCTTCGGGAGCGGTAACAGTCACTTCCTGAATTAAAGGAATAGCACCGCTGGCAGTGGCGTTGAAGGTAACCGTACCGGTTTTGTAGAGAGTAGTGTACTCCGTGTGTGCAAGGGTCGGCTCGAAGTCGCAGAAATAGGTGCAACCATTGAGCACCAAGAAGGTCTTACGGCCTGCTGTCTTGGAGTCACCAAGTGTGATAACCAACTGTTGCCCCTCACGGGTGATGGCGGAGTAATTAATGGTGTAGTCAGCGCCATAAGACCAATCGGTATTGGTGGCATAAGCTGTGACGGTGAAGAGTTGAAAAGCTACATCATCTGTACCGACTGTCAACTCAATGGTACCGTTAACTGTGGTGCCATCCGTGTCGTATCCCGTAAGCACGTAGGTGCCTGCTGCAGCGGTAAAGTTGTACACGTTGCTTGCAGGTGTGCCCACTTCCACGGGAGTGCCTGTAGCCTTGTCCTTGAAGGTCATAGTTTTGCTGATGGCGTTCATGGTCACCTTGACATTGGCTGCCATCGCACTTGCCATGAATGCTATCAATAAGATAGCCGAGAAGAAAATCTTTCTCATACAAGTAGTTTTTTAGTTAATAAATAAGGGTTAATTGTAAATATTTGTTATTCTTGCGAATAATGTATGTTCCTGATTGTAAGGGGAGCCGATTGCCGAGATACTGCCCCGAGAGGGAATAGACGGCTTGCAGAGGTTCATCGAGGCGGATTTGTTCAATTGATTGCTGCAAGGGCAAGGTCTTGACCGCAATGGAAGCCGGCTCTGAAACGTTTCCTGCGGCATCCTCCGCCACAACAGCCAACAGATAGTCAGTATCGGGGTCCAAGCCCATCAAGGTGTGTGCAGTAGTGGTAATCCGGCGGAAAGGCGTATCGTTGACATAGATGGTATATCGGATGACACCGACATTATCGGTTGTCGCGTCCCACGAGAGGTCGATGCTATAAACATCGGGGGTTGCTTTGAGGTTGGCGGGTGGAGTAGGTGCCGTCTCGTCCTTGGTGGTCGCCTCAATAACGGCTACTTCGGAGATGTCCTTTTGCGCCACTGCCCTCACCGCGAACTGATAGGTGGTAGCTGCCTTCAAGGATTTGAAGGTAAATGCCGTATCGGAGGTTGTAGCGTAATTGTTGTCGTTGAGTTGTAGCAGATATTTCTCTGCATGCTGGATGCGATTCCAAGCCAGGACCGCCGAATCCTCGCCGAGAGAGACAATCTTTAATCCTGAAGGACGAGGCAGGGGGTCTGGCTCCGGTTCTGCCGCTAAGATGCGAAGTTTATCCATACAGAAATACACCGCCGTATTCGCGCCATAGAGCGCGTCGGCATCGCTGGTCTCCATCGTAAAGTACAAGCCGTTGACCGTCCCTAATGCTGTCAAATCAAAGTACTGCCAGTCGGGTGATTGCACTATTTTGCCGCTTCGGTAGGCCGCCAGTTCCAGTTTTGCCTTGGTGCCAGTCGGCTCGCCCTTGGCATTAAGCCCGTGTGCCACCAACGCAAAATAATCACCTTCTTTCGAAAAAGCTGAAGCAAAGCCATCACCGTTGATATTGCCATAGTACGGCCATGGGTGATTGCAGATAAAGACCCCAACCGCTTTGTGAGGTTTGTTATCCATGAAATCCACCTGCAAACTATGGTAATTCTCTATAATGGTCTCTTGGAAGAATCCCCAATACGCAACCAGATAGGGTGCACCTTTAACAACCTGTAATTGTTCGTTTAATCCGCCTCCGGCCATACAGCCCCACTGCTTGCTAATCCAGCCGTCAGAACTGCCTTCTTCGCCATAGTTTGTGTCATCGCCCGATGTGCATAGCGTGAAACCGTCCCAATAGGCCATTCCACCGCCACCGTCTGAGGTGCCTGTGTGCGAGAAGGAAAACAGGGTGTCCTCCACTTGAACTCCATCGTTATAGGTGTCTTCCCAATAACCGTCCTCTGTTTGGGGGTAATAATCGACTAAGTTGCCTAAATTGAGCGTCAAGGTATCGGCAGCATAGGCCAAGCCGCAAAGGATAGAGAATAAAAATAAGAATATTTTGCGCATGGTTATTCTATTTTTGTGCCTATAACAGAATAAACTTCAGTGCCATGAAGAATATATAAATGACTGCCTATCAGCACTTTACGTATGGATGATTTACAATTGACGATTGGGTCGAATCCTTGTTCGGGTGCGTCAGGGTGCAAATCAGTCGCACCGAGAATTTCGGTGGATGTTTCACCCAACCAGCCGCATTGCTGGTTTACTCCAGTATAAACCTTTACAAAATGTATTCCCGGTAAGTTTACCGGTTGCCCTTTGGTATCGACTGCCCAGTCAATCTTCAGTTTCGCCTCTTCGGTATTGTTCGGGTGGTTGTCCGCATAGCCGAAAGGATAGGCGTAGAGGACATAATAGGTGCCCTCGCCGCTTTCGTCCTTATAGTTATCCGGCAGACGAGTGCCGTTGAAGGTCAGTTCATCCTCCGACAACCACTGCGGGAAGTAGGGTTGTGTGTGATAGCTCAATTGGTTCATATATCCTTTGTGTCCCTTGTTGTCCTGCCATGCAATATAAGTGGTATCTATGAGGTCCTTATGTTCCTTGTCCGGTGTGGCAACGTGCTCTGCCGCCGGACGATAATAGGTAAGCTGATAGTCAAGGTAGGTGCTTTTGTTTCCGTACTCGCTACCCGCAATCTCAAACCATTCGTCATCGGGCTTGCCGTTACCGTTGGCATCATAGCTGACACATACGATTCCTGGCTCGCATGAACCACCTTTCCCTGCATCGGAATTGGGATTGGAGGAGGCGTAGAAGGCATTTCCCAAAACAATAAAATCGTACTCTCCTTTGATGTTCTGAACCATGTGATCAAAACCGAATACGACATAACCTCCCCATCCTCCAAGGGTAATCATGACTTGATTATTGTCGGCAATCGACTCCTCCGCCTTCAGGCGCATCATATTCGCATCGTCGCCTTTCTCGTATTCAGGCAAAACATTGACAAACTGCCCGGGAGCAGGGTAGTATTCATATACTTTATTTATATAAGGTGACTTCGCAAGGCACACAGAATCGGGAATAACAAAAAACAATAAACAAAAAACAAAAACAGGAAGAAAAGAGCTGTTTCCTATCAGAGCCCGATTTCCGTGCCTCACAAGTGGTCTGGAGAGTGTATTACACAACAAACCAAACCACGAATTATGGTTACATAACATAACTACTATGTGTTGAATAATTCTACTCATCTTGCCGACCTTGATATCCTCGTCAAGGAAATTGGCGTTTACCGTTGGGCAGGTCTTCCGGCTTGTCTCCCTTGTTCCTGTCTTCCCGTCGTTAAACAGTGACATTCAAGATTCGGAACTTGGTTGTGAGACTTACGGCTGCGGGACAGCGGCTGATTTGCACAGCCTTCCCTTTTAATCGCTGATACTGAGCGTATTAGCAAACCACAGCGGTGCATTTTTCCGAAATGCGATGCAAAAGTACTGCTTTTTTTACATATGTGCAAATAAAAATAAAAAAAAATGCGGAAAAAACCGCACTTTTTTTGTCGTTGGTCGTTTGACCATACACAAAATAAGAAAATATCAGAAGTTAAATTTGGTCATCAATTGAATTTTGTGGTTGGTGACCCAATGAAGATTGTCCTCTGCCAAGCCGGTTTCCGCCGAGAAATTCTCGCCATATTGCGCCGAGGTCACTTCGTATTCCAAACCAAGCTGGAACTTCCAAATCGTCCACAAAAGAGTGGGTGATACCCGCCAGAGGCGATTCAGATTGGAGAAACTGTTCTTGCTGAAAAAGAAATGCTCCTTTGCGGTGTCCACCAAAGCTTCTTTTGTGCCGAAATTGCGCACATAACCACCGAAAAGTATTCCTTGCAGTTTGCTCTTTTCGCCGACCTTGCCGCCGTAGGAGAGCGTAATCCATGACGATGAATTGCGTGTGGGAGTATATTCCCATGAGCCATCTTCGTTGATGCGCTTGACACCATAGCCGCCGTTAAGGTTGACGTGCTCACCGGCTTCGGCAAAAAGTGTTTTGGCTTTGAGGGTAAACTCTCCGTGCTTGTACTGCAAATAAAGGAACGGCGAAACCGTTGTGAGACGGTCGTTGACTTTGATTTGAACGTCGTTACCGTTAGCATCTTTGACGGTGGCAAGGCGTCTTGGCGAAATACTCAGCACATCAGCTCCTGCACGCAGAAGAATGCCGCATTCGTGGTGAAAGTTCAGCCCCAAATAGCCTTCCGGAGTGGCGGAATACTTAATGTAATTGGCAGAAGGGCCATCCGGACCGGCAGAGGTTAGCGGCTGCCGTAAGGGTGAACAGTTTGCCAAGCTGAGCGTCCAAACGCACTTGCGGCGTGCGGCTGAAAGGACCAAAAGGTGTTCCGACATTGAGGTTAATGACATCCGCCAAGTCTGCGGCTATAGGATGCCAAGCCTGTCCCATAAGGAGTTGCACACGCGCCATATTCTTGTCGTTCATGCGGAGCGAATCCCACGCCAAAGTCATGTAGGCTTGGCGCAGGCGTAGTTGGGCTGTACCTGTAACGCCCGTCAGTCCGGCATAGAAATCGGCTTCAATCTTGCCGCCAAACTCTGTTTTGCCGACTTTATAATTCATCACATCAATCCCGACACGTGTTGTGAGCGAAAGGAAACGGAACGAGGTTTGAGCATTCAAGTCCTCTCGCTCCACACCGGCTGCTTCTGCTTCGGCGTCAGTTTTGTAATTCCAGTTGTTGTCCAACGGCATATAGTTGAAAAGGTCTCCTGTACCTGCCTTGCATTCACGCGTGTCAAAGGAGAAATAGTTGCGGACAAAACCGTAAATTTTGAAGTGCTGGTTGAAGTGTAACTTGGCAGCTTCCTTTTTTGCTTCCTTATTGGCTTCCTTTTCCGTCTTTTCCTGTGCAAAAACAGGTGTACACAGGATAGCGAAAAGCAAACTAACGTATATAATTCGTTTCATCTTTATCTTCAATTTGCGTTACGCGAACGGGAATATAATGATAACTGCGTACGCCAACGCAATTCCTACGAGACCGATGATGAGACCCACTTTCGTCATGTCTTTCGTCTTAATCAAACCTGTCGAGCAGGCAATAGCATTGGGCGGAGTAGAGATCGGAAGCAACATGGCAAAGGACGTGGAAGCTGCTACGCAAACAAGCAGTGTGGTGACACCGCCGAAAGCCCCAAACTGTTCGCTCATCGCAGTACCAACGACTGCCAAAATAGGTACGAGGAGGTTGGCTGCCGATGAGTGGGAGATGAAGTTGGAGAGTAGCCATCCGAGCAGACCGGCAATGATGAGCACGGCAATAGCCGACCAACTGCCGAACGGAATAGCCTCTACCAGAGCAGCAGCCAAACCGGTTTTGCTGAGTGCGGTACCGATAGCAAAACCACCGGCTACCATCCACAACACATGCCAATCGATCTTCTCGAAGTCTTCTTTTTTGAAGATACCAATGAGCGCGAACACTGCAAATGGGATGAGGGCAACGACGTTGGAGTTGAGGTGAGTGAGTTCACCCGTCATCCAGAGGAGGATTGTCACGATGAAAGTACAGGTAACCACCCAGAACTCCCAGCCGATATGATGGTGTTCATCCGGCTGAATAACAATCTTCACGTTCTTTGCCTTGAATGGAAAGAGGAACATAAGCAACCACCATGCAAAGAGAATCATGATAATTACTACAGGCACCATTCGAATCATCCATGAACCGAAGCCGACGTTGATGTCCATAGCCGCCAACTGACCGATAGCGATAGCGTTTGGAGGCGTACCGATAGGCGTGCCAAGCCCACCGATATTGGCAGCGATAGGGATACTCATCGCGAGACTCACACGCCCGCCTCCATCGACAGGCAGTGTACGAAGTACAGGTGCCAGGAATGCCAGCATCATAGCGGCGGTCGCTGTATTACTCATAAACATAGACATCACGCTGATAAGCGTCAAGAAGCCCAAAAGAACCCATTTAGGGTTCGTGCCGAAAGGCTTGAGCATGACACGGGCAAGCACAATATCCAAGCCCACTTTGCTGGCTGCGATTGCCAGCACAAAACCGCCCAAGAAGAGCATGATAATCGGGTCGGCAAACGAAGCCATCAGTTCGCGGAAATTGACGAGCATGCCCATCTCGGGATTAGTCAGCCCCTTGTTGGAAACGGCGAGCAGCAAGAACACGATGGTGGTGACAGATGTTGCCCACGCAGGGATGATTTCAAACATCCACATGAGGGCTGCATAGCAGAAAATGGCGATAGTACGCTGCTGAACAATCGTCAACCCTTCAATACCGAACGCTGTGCTCGGCAAGAACCACAGGCTTAACACCACTATAGCTGTGAGCGGTGCTAAAATATGCAATTTGACATTAAGATTTTTCATTGTGTCTCTTCATTTTTCAATTCAACAAAATCCATTCCCCGTCTTCGATTTTATACGTATTGGGATTGGCTAAATGGCTGATTCGGCGTACGTAGCGTTCGCCGCCGTCGAAAGGAGTAGTGACGAACTTGTGAATGATGTCCAAGGCCTTGTCCGGAGCTACATAACCTGCCGGCAGACAAAGTACGTTCGCATTAAAAAAACGTCGCGCGTTCTCCGCCATACGAGGTTCCCAACAAATGGTAGCACGAACATGAGGATGGGTGTTAGCAGCCATACTCATTCCATTACCCGTGAAGCAGAAGCCGATTCCCAAATCACATTCTCCTTTCTCCATGGCTGTAGCCATAGGGTGGGCAAAATCAGGGAAATCACAGTTATCCATCGAATCACATCCGAAATCTACCACTTTGGCGCCTTCGCGCTCCAGGTAGAGTTGAATCATGGATTTAAGTCCAAAACCTGCGTGGTCACTTGCCATCGCAATGGTCATTTCATTGATTGGTTTCATAAGTATTGATAATGTGTGTTGAATACAACGATTTTTCATACGGCCGACCCCAATATCCGCGTCAGGGTAATTTGGCGTTTTACCGTTTGGCAGGTCTTCCGGCTTGTCTCCCTTGTTCCTGTCTTCCCGTCGTTAAACAGTGACATTCATGATTCGGAACGTGGTTATGAGACTTACGGCTGCGGGACAGCGGCTGATTTGCACAGCCTTCCCTTTTAATCGCTGATACTGAGCGTATTAGCGAACCACAGCGGCACATTCTTCCGAAATGCGCTGCAAAAGTACTGTTTTTTTTTCATTCCACCAAAAAAAAAAGTGCGAAAAAAATCGCACTTTTGCCGAACTTTTGTTGGCAAAGTAGGTGTCAGAGTGCATGCAAACCTTGCCCGAAAGGGTCTTCAAAATTTCGATTGGTTTGAACTTAGCCATAGGGTTTAGGTTTTAATGTTAATATTCGTGTTACTCTCGAGAGGGTCTCGAAAGGGTCTCGAAGATAACAGGCGGTAATCAGGCGTCTGTATCAGTGGGCTCTTCCGAAATCCGGTGCAAAGATACGATGAACAAATTGTGTTTTGCAAATTTTTTGGCAACTTTTTTTCAAAAAAAATGTAATGGTAAGGAGTATAATTCACAAATTCACAGATTCACACATTTTTGTGTGTTGAATATTTTCTCATAATATATAATATAATATATTATATTAATATTATGGAGATTTTTTGAAGGTATACAGATGCGTGAATTTGTGAATTTGTGAATCATGCTCGCTGTTTTGCCTAAAAAAGAAGATAGAAGGGTAGCGCATCCCTTGCGTATCCCTTGCTGATTGTAATCAAAACCGTATTGGGAAATATAAGAATAAGGAAGTAGAATTAACCAAAAGTACGATTTTTTTCGAAAAAACTTGCATAGGTCAAGTTTTTGTTGTACTTTTGTGCGCAAAATGACAGATTATGAACACCAAACAGAAATTTGAAGAGGCCTATCATGCACTCGAAAAGACAGAAGTGGTGGTCTTGAGAGACATACCTGATTATAATCCCGTTTATGGAATGGATATCGTGTCCAAGTACTTGACGGTCATCATCTGTCATTCCGGCAGCGCGCGTTTGCTTTATGACATGCAAGAGGTGCATTTCACGGCCAACAGCATCGCCGTTATCCTGCCTGACCATATCATGCGCCCGCTCGAAAGCAGTCCTGACTACCGCGTGACGTTTATTTTACATTCGAACGCATTCTGCGATGAATTGAAGATCCAACGCCTGACACGCGATTATGACAAGTTTCACCTGAAGCCTTCCTGCCACATGGCGGATGAAGAAATAGCGTTCTTTATAAAATCTTTAGATGTGTTTGAGCATCTGTGCAACAGCTCGCCACAACATTATCCTTTGCGTCATGAAATGCTGATTGCGCAGAGCAATGTGATGGTAGAGATTATCAATACCTGCCGCCGCGAAATGGACAAGGACGCACCTATTATGACCCGTAATCAAATGGTGTTTCAGGAATTTGCCAATCTTCTTGCCGCGCGCTATCGCGAGCAGCATGAGGTGGCTTTTTATGCCGAAAAAGCGTACCTTACAGCACGCCATTTCTCGGTTATCATCAAAGATGTGGTGGGCATTTCCGCCAGCGATTATATTGAGCAATACCTTGCCACGCAAGCCAAGAATCTGCTTTCCACCCGTCCGGACTTAACCATCCAACAGATAAGTTCCTACCTCGGCTTTGCCGAATCGTCTTCTTTCTGCCGTTTCTTCAAACGCCTCACCGGTAATACGCCCAAAGACTTCCGAATAATCCTTCAACGAAATCTGAAAAGCAGTGTCATGTGAGCGGGGATGTCGCCGGTGCGGACAGACCACTTGAGCGCGCCGTTGCTGCCGAAACAATGCAAGGTGCCGGGAGTGACGTAGTTCTTGGCGTCCGTGAGGAAAATATCCTTGG
The DNA here is from genome assembly GCA_905233925.1 of Paludibacteraceae bacterium. GTDB lineage: Bacteria > Bacteroidota > Bacteroidia > Bacteroidales > Paludibacteraceae > Colicola. The sequence continues at coordinate 14,508 of CAJOFV010000004.1, read as the reverse complement.
TCACAGGATGAACCATCAAACCATAGGGATGGACAATATTAACCGTGTCCGTAATGAAACGGTTGGAAACAATTTTATGCGTGCGGATATTCACAATGTTGTAGTTCATCTCCTCCTGCATGGTGATGTAACTGAACTGCGAACCATACAAATACAGCGAATCTCCGTCCAACCAGAAGTTAGAGGTGGCTACATCCACCGAGTCAATGAGCTTATCTGTCTGTGTATCAACGCAATAGAGTTTAGACGGGATGTCGTAGTAGTCGCCACGCGAAGAGACCCACAACTGATTGTGAGCATCTATTCGCAGGTGGTGTAAATTCTTTGCGACTACGATACGATGCGACTCGGTAAAGGTGTTGAGGTCGATAACGGAAACGGTGTTTTCGTAGTTGGGCGTCATGTAACCGCCGGAGTTAGCGACGTACAGTTTGTTGCCGGCAATCTCCAATTCGTCCGGCTGGAAACCGACATTGCAAGTAGCAACGATTTGTAGCGTAGCCGTGTCGAACTTGGCGACATAACCGATTTGTTCGTAGTCCGGTTTGATAACCACCGGACCGGCGTAGGAAGTCAGGTAACCATAACCGTCCTTGAAGCGCAAATAGCGGCAGTTCGGGACATTAATCGTGCCGATGTGCTTGGCATTGTCGGCGTTCATCACCTCCACCAAATTGCTGCAATTGATGACCGCATAAAGGCGGTTACCGTAAATCTTGAGGTCGTTGCCGACATCGCCCAAGGACTGCGCCACGCTCGGATTGGCCTCGGAATAGATATTGCGGGTATAAACGGCGGTAGTAAAATCGTAGTAGTCCAATGTGGCCTTGTTGGAACCCATGTTTCCCTCGTTGAGCAGGTAAAAACCAACTATCTCCGAATGAACGGGTTCGCCTTTCTTTTCCTGCTCGGACGGCCAGATAATGTCCTCTCCGCGACAGGCAGAGAGAAGAAGGAGAAGGAATGCGTAATGTATGATGTGTGATGTGTGTTTCATAGCCGTCAGATAATAAATTTGAGGATTAGTTTGCCGTTAATGCCGGGCATAGGGTAGTTGAGGATAACGTTGTATTGCTGATTAAGCATGTTGTTGATTTCAACCGCCGTGCTCATTTTCCAACCGCTGAAAGGCCACACCCTGCTGAAACTCAAGTCGTGCGTGTACCACGGCTGCTCGTAGTTCATGGGGATATTCGCGGAATTATGATAGCGTTCGCCCACATAGATAAACGCATAATTGAGTGCCCAGCCGCGCCAAGAGAGATTGCACGTCGCCGAACATGAATGCCAGGGGATGTAACTGATTTGTCCGCCGTAGGTGAGAGTGTCGGTTTTGTCTGTGAAGTCCTGTGCTTTCTGGTAGGTATACGTGCCTGCCAGCGAGAGATTGACGTCGTAAGCAAAGTGAAAATCAAGACCGACATTCAGATCCAAACCGCGGATCTCCACATAACCGAGGTTCATCATCATCCAACGGTATTGGCTATTGCCCTTCGGAACAGCCACAATCTTATCGTGAATCTGATTGAAGTAGCCGTCGGCCTTGATGTGCAAATCCAAGTCTTTCAGCGCGTTATATGTCAGATGCAGCGATTTCGCATATTCGATGCCACCATCGTATTGGACCGCTTTTTCGGGCTTGAGGGCAATGTTGCCGATGTCGGTGTAATAGAGGTCGTTGAACGTCGGCATACGGAAAACATGCTTGTAGAACGCCCGCAAATAGAGTTGCTCCTTGAGCAAGGGCTGGTAACTGATAAACACCGCCGGCGTGAAGCGGTAGAGATTATCCGCCGCTTGGGCATCCTTGTGGCTTTCTTTCGTCAGTTTGTCCTGCACAAACGTTCCCAAAACACTTGCCTGCGCCTTTATCCACTTGTAATTGAAAGCAGTTGCAAGAGCAATCAGTTCGGTGTGCCGGCTCGGTTTGACAGTCTCGGTCATATATGCCTTCAGGTAGTTGAACTGATAATCCGCACTCAACGCCACATC
>CAJOFV010000004.1:0-12461 GCA_905233925.1 Paludibacteraceae bacterium | reverse complement strand
CATTATCGATGTACATCAGCGTGGTGTCGGGATTTAAGTAACGCATGTAATCGTTGGAATATTTGGCAGATACGCTCAAATCATAGTGCTTGAAAAGCGTCTTTGTAAAGTTGCCTTGCACGAAAGCATTTCTGTCCCACTGACGCTGGGAGCACGTCCAGACATTACGGATAATCGCCCGCGGAATACCACGCTCGGAATTGTAAAAATAGCCTTTCACGTGCCATTTGCCATCGGGTAGGTAGCCGAACAGCCCCATTTCGGCGCGGATGGCCTGTATATCGCCGTTCTGACGGATACCAACCGTGTCCCAGGCTGTTGTGCCGACGGGGTAGTTTTTGTGAATGCGGAAATGATAACGCCCTGTGGCATATGTGTATTCGGCATTGGCGGACAAATGGATGTTGTCCGTCAGTTTGTGCTCGTACAAGATACTGGGATTCGCCAATCCGAATGTACCGGCTTTCATGGTGGCAACAACGTTGTAGTTCCTGCCGGCTTCGAACTTCGGACGGCGGGTTTTGATATACAGCGTTCCGGCACTGCCAAAGTCCTTGGCGGATTGAAAGATTTCGCTCTTTTGCCCGTTATACAGGGCTATTTCTTCCACATTCTCCAACGAGAACTTACCCAAGTCCACCGTTCCATTTTGGGCATTACCGATTTCTATACCATCATAGAACACACCCAAATGATGTGTGCCCATAGAGCGGATATCCACCGTTTTGAGACCGCCTACGCCGCCATAATCCTTGATTTGCACGCCGGAGAAGTAACGCAAGGCATCCGCCACGCTGTAGGTGCTCAAACCTTCCAATTTGGCGCCTTCCAAACGCTGCACCGGTACAACCGGCTGATTGGGTAGGGAAGCGGTTATCTCCACCTCGTCAATCGTGAATTGACGGGCTATAGAATCCGTTTCGGCAGTATAAGCAACCGACACACCAAAACAAACCAATATGACAAACCAGCGTTTACACATCGGCAAATCGGGTGCAAAGGTACTACATTTTTAGGAAATACACAAATAAAAAAGAGGAAATGGGGAAAAATCTTGCATATTCGAAGTTTTTGCAGTACCTTTGCACGAAAATTGAGAATGATGCAACGGATTATTATATTTGACCTCGGCGGCGTGCTTATCAACCTGAATGTGGAACGGTGTATCGCACAGTTCCGTGAGTTAATGGGCGATGCAAATATGCAGGCCGTGCTTGGCATCGGCGGCGACGGAGAAGGCGTGGCAGCTGTCAGCGCGGCAAGCAAGCAGTTGATGGTGGACTTTGAACGCGGAAATATCTCATCGGAAGCGTTCGTGGAGGAAGTGCAGCGATTCTGCAAGCCGGGCACAACCAAACAGGCGGTTATAGACGCCTGGATGGCGATGTTGGGCAATCTGCCGCAAGAACGGCTGGATTTTGTGCAACAGATGAAGGAGAAAGGTCATCATGTGTATTTGCTGTCCAACGGCAATGACTTGCATTTCGGCGTTATCAATGAAATGTATCATCTGGATGCATATTTTGAGCGGATGTTCCTCTCACAGGAAATGCACCTCGGTAAGCCTGACAGAGCTATATTCGAGCAAGTGGAGCAGGCTATCAATCCGTCTCATGAGCCGGTTATTTTCATTGACGACCTTGAGAGAAACCGTCTTGCAGCCCAACAGACGGTCGGTTGGCAGACTTTCGAAAGCATAAAGGATTTACAAAATAAAATAACCGCCATTTGAGATGACGGTTATTTTTATTATGTTTGTTCTTCGGATTAGCCAAGCATCGTAAGCAGGATTCCGGCTGCAACAGCCGAGCCGATAACGCCTGCCACATTCGGACCCATAGCGTGCATGAGCAGGAAGTTGGACGGGTCTGCTTTCTGACCCTCCGCCTGGCTGACACGCGCTGCCATCGGCACAGCCGATACACCGGCAGAACCAATAAGCGGGTTGATTTTCTCTTTGCTGAACAGGTTCATGAACTTGGCGAGCAACACACCACCGGCAGTACCCATTCCGAAGGCAATGATACCCATAGCGAGAATGAGCAAGGTCTTGACACTCAAGAACGTTGCTCCGGTAGCTGTAGCACCGACCGACAAGCCGAGGAAGATGACAACGATGTTCATCAACTCGTTCTGGGCAGTCTTGCTCAAACGGTCAACGACGCCGCATTCCTTCATCAAATTACCCAACATCAGGCAACCGATCAACGGAGCTGCGTCTGGCAGAACAAGTGCCACGATGGTGGTGATGATGATTGGGAATACAATCTTCTCGGTCTTGCTGACGGAACGCAGCTGTTTCATCTTGATTTTACGCTCTTTCTCGGTAGTCAACAGGCGCATAATAGGAGGCTGGATAACCGGAACAAGTGCCATATAAGAGTAGGCTGCAATAGCAATCGGGCCGAGCAAATGCGGAGCCAACTTGGACGTCAGGAAAATAGACGTCGGACCATCCGCACCGCCGATGATACCGATTGAACCGGCTTCAGCAGGCGTGAACCAGATGTTGGCGCAAAGGAAGGTAATGAAAATACCGACCTGCGCAGCAGCACCCAACACGAAACTCTTCGGATTGGCAATGAGCGGACCAAAATCCGTCATCGCACCCACACCAATGAAGATAAGGCACGGATATACACCCGCCTTGACGCCAATATACAGCACATCCAACAGTCCGGCTGATTTGAGAATCGCACCGTAACTGTGGTATGCCGGATTGGGCGTCACGCCATCTTCCAGGAAGGGCTGCAGGAACGAAGCCCACAACTCTTCGTGGAACATGCCGGACATCGGCAGGTTGGTAAGCAGCATACCAAACGCTATCGGCAAAAGCAACAGCGGTTCGTATTGCTTCTTTATCGCCAAAAAGAGCAGGAAGAACGACAGCAGCAGCATTACTCCTTGCTGCCAGCAGAGGTTCATGAAGCCCATGTTGGTGAAAAATTCAAGTACTCCGTTCATATTATCCAAGAACTACGAGCAGGTCGTCCTGCATTACGGTTTGACCGGCCTTTACAGCCACTTGCTTAACAGTACCGTCGCACTCGGCAGCGATAGTGTTCTCCATCTTCATGGATTCAAGTGTGAGGAGGGTATCACCTTTCTTAACCGCCTGACCTTCAGCCACGAGGACTTTGATTACAGAGCCGGGTAGGGGAGAAACGACCTTTTTGCCGCCTGCGGGAGCTTCCGCTTTGGGAGCGTCTGCTTTCGGTGCTGCAGGAGCAGCGGCGGGCGCAGCCTTGGGAGCGGCTACCTTCGGAGCAGCATGCTCCATTTCCACTTTGTATGATTTGCCATTGACGGTCACTTCAGTGATGCCGCCTTCGAGTTCGTTAACGGCTGTCTTGTACTCTTTGCCGTCAATTTTGAATTGAAATTCTTTCATAAAATCATTTATTTATTTTCTCATTTATTTATTTTCTCATTTCAAGATTATTTACCACTTGAAATGATATGCCACGCTGTTGCGTGATGTTTGATGGTCAGGTGCGTCTCAATCGGGTCGTGCAGACTGTTGTAATAAAGGTGCAACGCATACGCGATGGCAGCCTTATCATCTTCCGCGACATTAGGAGAAATGATATTCTCTTTCGTCGGGTGCGACTCTGCCTGTTTCTCTATGCTTGCTTTGCGGGGTTGCATAATCCAACCGAGCAGTTTCATCACATAGACAAAAACAAACAGCAGCATCAACACAATCCCGAATCCGAGACCGGTAATGAACCACGTCTGACCTGTAATTGCCAACAAAGTCATACTACAAAGGTATATTTGAGTGTTTCTTCATCGGGTTGGTGAGACGCTTTGTCTGCAGTTTCTCGAACGCATTGACAATGCGGGCACGAGTTGTGCGCGGCTCAATAACGTCATCGATGTAACCGCGGTTTGCAGCCTGATAAGGACTTGCGAACAGGTCTTTGTACTCCGCCTCTTTCTCCGCGATGAATTTCTTCTTTTCTTCGGGGTCTTCAATAGCCTTCAGTGCCTTTGCCTGAAGTACGCCGACAGCACCGCTTGCACCCATAACCGCAATCTCCGCATTAGGCCATGCATAGCACATGTCACCACGCAACTGTTTGCAGGACATCACAATGTGCGAACCGCCATAAGACTTGCGAATGGTAATGGTTACTTTGGGAACTGTGGCTTCGCCGTATGCGAACATCAGTTTTGCTCCGTGGTCGATAATTCCGGCATACTCTTGTCCTGTTCCGCAGAGGAAGCCCGGAACGTCAACGAGTGTCAAAATCTGGATGTTGAACGCGTCGCAGAAACGTACGAAGCGGGCAGCTTTACGGCTGGCGTCGCAGTCCAGTACACCTGCCAACCAACTCGGCTGGTTAGCGATAATACCGGTCGAGCGGCCGTCGAAGCGTGCGAAACCGCAGATAACGTTCTTGGCGTAATCCTTGTGAACCTCCATGAAGTCACCGTTATCCACGATGAGATTAATAATATCGTGCATATCGTACGGTTTGTTCGGATCATCGGGAACGATTTCGTTCAGCGCGTCCTCAAGGCGCATCGGGTCATCCGTGCACTCCATGAGCGGAGCTTCTTCCATATTGTTCTGCGGGATGAAGGAAACGAGACGGCGAACCTCTGCGATAGCCTCTTCTTCCGTGGCAGCCACAAAGTGGGTAACACCGGATCTGGTGGCATGTACTTTTGCACCGCCGAGCTGTTCAACGGTTACATCTTCACCAGTAACGGATTTAACCACCTTCGGACCGGTAATGAACATGTACGAATTCTGCTCGGTCATCATGATGAAGTCCGTGAGGGCAGGACTGTAAACAGCACCACCTGCGCAGGGACCAAAGATGACAGAAATCTGAGGCACAACGCCGGAAGCAAGAATGTTACGCTCGAAGATTTCTGCATAACCTGCCAACGCGCAAGCTCCTTCCTGAATACGTGCACCGCCGGAGTCGTTGAGACCGATAATCGGAGCACCGAGTTTCATAGCCTGGTCCATGACGTTGCAGATCTTGAGCGCCATGGTCTCGGACAGCGAACCGCCGATAACAGTAGCGTCCTGTGCAAAAACAAACACCAGACGACCGTCAATCGTACCGGAACCAACTGCTACACCGTCACCGAGGAACACTTTCTTTTCCATTCCGAAGTCGTGGCAACGGTGAGTGAGGAACATATTCATCTCTTCAAACGAGCCTTCATCAAGCAGCATGTTGATGCGCTCGCGGCACGTGTAACTGCCTTTGGCGTGGTGTTTTTCCACCGCCGCTTCGCCGCCACCGGCCATCGCTTTTTCGCGATTGTCAATCAGCTTTTGCAATTTTGCGTTATCCATAAATTCATTTATTCATTTAATCATTTTTTCATTTCCTCACTTGCTCATTATTTCGGCTGTTGGCAAATTTCAGTTAATACACCTTTCGTGCTCTTCGGGTGCAGGAAAGCAATCATCAGATTCTCAGCACCTTTGCGCGGAGCCTTGTCGATGAGTTGGATGCCTGCTGCTTCCGCCTCTGCAAGCGCGTCAGCCACGTTCTCAACATTGAATGCCACGTGGTGAACACCGCCGCGACCGCCGTTCTTCTCGATAAACTTGGCAATGGTCGATTCGGGGCAGGTGGGCTCCAGAAGCTCGATTTTCACTTCGCCGACTTTGAAGAAAGCCGTACGTACTTTCTGGTCAGCTACTTCCTCGATAGAGTAGCATTTAGAACCGGTTAAAAACTCGAAGAAGGGCATAGCCTCTTCAATACTTGTTACAGCAATTCCAAGATGCTCAATATGACTTGGTTTCATTGTAAAAATTGATTTAAGTTGTTATTATTCAGTTAATTATATTCAAAGCAATGCAAAATCAATGACTTCCTGAATGTCCTTTACATAATGGAAATTCAGTCCTTTGAGGTATTGTTGCGGAATTTCTTCCACATCCTTTTGGTTTTCGTGACAGAGTATGATATCAGTTATTCCGGCACGTTTGGCAGCGAGGATTTTCTCTTTCACACCACCAATCGGCAGCACTTTGCCGCGCAATGTCATTTCACCCGTCATGGCGATTCTCGGACGTACCAGACGCTTGGTAAATGCACTTACCAACGCCGTTGTCATCGTTATGCCGGCACTCGGACCGTCTTTCGGAATAGCACCTTCGGGCACGTGGATATGTACAGACATTGTCTCCAAATCCTTGTGCTTGATACCAAACTGGTCTGCATGGGCTTTGATGTAACCGAGCGCAATAGTAGCACTTTCCTTCATCACATCGCCCAAATTGCCGGTCATGGTGAGGGTAGGGGTCTTTGCCGGAGAAAGCGAGGTCTCGATGAACAGGATTTCACCACCGACCTGCGTCCATGCCAAACCGGTAACGACACCTATATATTTATTGGTTTCCCAGTTGTCACGGCTATATTTCGGTTTGCCGAGATACGTCACGAGGTCTGCCTCTGTCATGGAGACGTTATACGGCTCCTCAAGTGCTATTTTCGTCACCACTTTACGGCAGATGGCCGCAATCTGACGCTCCAGCGAACGCACGCCGGATTCGCGGGTATAATTATCTATCAGTTTCTCCAATACCGCGTCGCTGATGGTCAGTTGCTCGGGCTTTATACCGTGATTGTCAAGTTCCTTCGGAATCAGGTGCCGCTTGGCGATTTCCACTTTCTCCTCCAACAGATAGCCTGAAAGGTCAATCAATTCCATACGGTCGAGTAAGGGACGCGGAATCGAATCCAGTGTATTTGCTGTGGCAATGAACAGCACTTTTGACAAATCATAGTCTATGTCCAGATAATTGTCATGGAACGTGCTGTTTTGTTCGGGGTCAAGTACTTCAAGCAATGCGGATGTCGGGTCACCCTTGTAGTCCGTGCCGATTTTGTCGATTTCATCGAGCACGAAGACCGGATTAGAGGTCTTTACTTTACGCAGGTTTTCGATGATTCTACCGGGCATTGCGCCTATATACGTTTTGCGGTGCCCGCGGATTTCCGCCTCGTCATGCAAACCGCCCAACGATATACGGGCATACTTGCGTCCAAGTGCCTCTGCAATGGATTTGCCGAGACTGGTTTTGCCGACACCAGGAGGGCCATAGAGGCATAGAATAGGGGCTTTGAAGTCCGAATCGGTAATGTTTCCTTCCGCTTTCCACAGCGCCACTTGGCGGATGACAGCCAAATACTCAATTATGCGTTCTTTGACTTTCTCCATGCCGAAATGATCCCGTTCAAGGATTTCCTGCGCGTGGCGGATGTCAAAGTTATCCTCCGAATAATCGTTCCACGGCAGGTCGAGAATCATCTCCAGATAGTTCTGAGTGGTCGAATAATCCGGCGAGTGCGGCGATTCACGCTGCAATTTCTTGAGGTTCTCGTCAAATACTTTTTGAACCGTTTCGGGCAGTTTTTTCTTCTTGGCACGTTCCTTCAGGTCATTGAAGGTCTGCTCGCCGGTGTTGCCCAATTCTTTCTGAATGGTCTCTAACTGGTGGTGGAGGAAGTATTCACGCTGGTCTTTGTCGATTTCCTCTTTGGTCTTGACCTGAATATCCGCCTTCATTTCAAGCATTTGGACTTCCTTGTTCAAGATTTCCAACAATTTGTACGCGCGTTCCTGTACGGAATCAATGGCCAGCAGGTTCTGCTTGTCCGGAACGGCAATACCGAAATTGACGATAATATAATTGACCAGAGTAGGGGGATCAAAGATACTTCGGAGCATCATCAGCGCCTCCGGAGGCGTATTTTCCGAGAGTTGTACAACTTTCAGCGCCTGATCCTTAATATTGCTTACAATCGCCAAAAACTCCTTGTCACTGCGGTTAGCAGGCGTTTCCGGCAACAGACGGACTTTCGCTTTAATGATGTTTTGCCTGGTGATGGTAAATTCGTCCACATTAATGCGCTCGCGGCCTTCCACAATAACGGAAATACTGTCGTCCGGCAAATCAAAAGCGCGCACAATGCGTCCCGAAACGCCTATAGTATAAAGGTCTTCGGGCTTCGGATCCTGCGTGTCGTGGTCTTTCTGACAAAGGATTGCGAGCATTTTCTCGTTATTGTAGGCGCTGCGCAGTTGCTGCTTGGAACGCGGACGTGAAACATTCACGGTCAGCATTACGCCCGGGAACAGCGGCGTATTCCGCAAGGGGAGTACTGTCAGCACATCACCGTCATGCGCAATCATTTTCCGCTGCGCCTCCAGTTCCTCTTTGATTAAATCGAGTATTTCCTGATCCTGTTTTTGGTCAGCGCCCGGCTCAACATTATATATTTCGTCTAAATTATAAACCATTCACCAAATACTATTTTACATAATCGTAATTAGATTTAATAAGAACTATAATCGGAAAGACGTGTTCCTTATTATTTATTCTGTTTACGAACGTCCAACATCAATTCGTCCAATTGTATTTTGTCAACCGGTCCTGGTGCGCCGAGCATGACGTCACGTCCTTGGTTATTCTTCGGGAACGCGATGCAGTCGCGGATGCTGTCGAGTCCGGCGAACAAACTTACGAAACGATCCAAACCGTAAGCCAAACCTCCGTGAGGCGGTGCTCCGTATTTGAATGCGTTCATCAGGAATCCGAACTTCGTCTGTGCCTGTTCCGGTGTGAAGGTGTGAAGCCCAAGATCTCGAAAATCTTCTCCTGCAGTTGTGCGTCGTGGATACGAATCGAACCGCCGCCGACTTCGACACCGTTTATAACCATGTCATACGCATTGGCGCGGACGGCTGCAGGATCTGTGTCCAACAACGGAATGTCTTCCGGTTTCGGGCTTGTGAACGGATGATGCATCGCCATCAGACGTTGTTCCTCGTCCGACCACTCGTACATCGGGAAATCGATGACCCAGAGGCAGCTGAACTTCTTCGGGTCGCGCAAACCGAGCTGACGTCCCATTTCCAGACGCAGTTCGGACAGCTGTTTGCGCGTCTTCATGGCATCGTCGCCACTGAGAATCAGCAGCAGATCGCCTTTTTCTGCGCCCATTTCGCGTGCCACGGCTTGCAGCGTTTCCTGTCCGTAGAACTTATCCACGCTCGATTTCACCGTACCATCCTCCTCAACGCGGGCATAAACCATGCCTTTTGCGCCAATTTGCGGACGGCGCACAAAATCGGTCAGTTGGTCAAGCTGTTTGCGGGTGTATGTTGCACAACCTTTTGCACATATTCCGCCGATGTAAGCGGCGTTTGCAAATACGCTAAAGCGCTCATTTTCAGGCTTTTGCGCTTCTGCTGCGTGGAAAATGTCATGCAACTCGACGAACTTCATATCAAAGCGCGTGTCGGGTTTGTCGCTACCATAATATTTCATGGCATCCGCCCACGTCATACGCGGCAGTTTGGGCAAATCAAGCCCGAGAATGGCCTTGAACAAGTGGCGCGAAAGCCCTTCGAACATATTCAGGATGTCCTCCTGCTCCACGAACGACATTTCGCAGTCTATCTGTGTGAACTCCGGCTGTCTGTCAGCGCGCAGGTCTTCGTCGCGGAAGCATTTTACGATTTGGAAATAACGGTCAAAGCCACTGACCATAAGCAGCTGCTTGAGCGTTTGCGGGCTTTGCGGCAGCGCATAGAACTGCCCCGGATTCATACGGCTGGGCACGATAAAGTCACGTGCACCTTCAGGCGTCGAATTGACCAGAACGGGCGTCTCAACCTCCAGGAATCCCTGTTGGTCGAGGTAGCGGCGCACTTCAAACGCAAATTTGTGCCGCAATTCGAGGTTCTTACGCACGCATGCACGGCGCAAATCCAGATAGCGATACTTCATACGCAAATCATCGCCACCGTCTGACTCGTCTTCAATGGTAAACGGCGGAGTGAGCGCCGGATTCAGAATTCGAAGTTTTTCCACTTCAATCTCGATTTCACCGGTCGGGAGTTGGGCGTTTTTAGACTGGCGTTCAATCACTTTGCCGGTCACTTGGAGCACATACTCCCTACCCAATCCGTTGGCCTTTTCGAACGCTTCTGTGCCCTGATTGAAAGCCAGTTGCGTTATTCCGTAACGGTCGCGCAGGTCAATGAACGTCATTCCGCCCATTTTGCGGATGCGTTGTACCCAGCCTGCCAGCGTTACTGTTTTTCCTGCATCAGCGAGACGCAGCTCGCCACAAGTAAATGTTCTATACATGTTGTTAATTGATAGTTGACAAATGATAATTGATAATATACCCTATCCCACCATGACGGTCGGGTTAATTTTGCGGATTAGTCCTTTCAGCACGTCGCCCGGGCCAAACTCGTAGAATTCGTTTGCGCCGTCTATAATCATGTTCCGCACGGTTTGCGTCCAGCGCACCGGAGCGGTCAGCTGCAGCAACAGGTTCTGCCGAATCTGCTCGGGATTAGTTTGCGGATAAGCGTTCACGTTCTGATAAATCGGGCAAACCGGCTTTGCAAATTCCGTTGCGAGGATGGCCTCTTGCAGTTCTTCGGCAGCGGGTTGCATCAGCGGCGAATGGAATGCACCGCCTACTTGCAGACCGATAGCACGTTTCGCGCCGTTGGCTTTCAGCAGTTCGCATGCCTGCGCTATGCCTTCCTTTGTGCCGGAAATAACGACTTGTCCCGGGCAGTTGAAGTTCGCTGCAACCACGATTTCACCGGTTATCTGCCGGCAAATATCCTCCACTTTCGTATCCTCCATACCAAGCACGGCCGCCATGGTTGATTCCTGTTTCTCGCAGGCTTTCTGCATGGCTGTAGCACGGGCGGAGACAAGTTTCAGCGCGTCCGCGAAACGCAGGCAGCCGCACGCCACCAACGCCGAATACTCGCCCAAACTGTGTCCGGCAACCATGTCCGGCTCCGCAATCGTCATCACCTTGCTGGCAATGACGGAGTGCATGAAGACCGCCGGTTGGGTCACTTTGGTCTGTTTCAGGTCATCCGAAGTGCCGTTGAACATGATGTCCGTAATGCGGAAACCAAGCAATTCATTGGCCTCTTCGAACATCTCTTGCGCCAAGGGGTACGACTCGTATAAATCCTTTCCCATGCCCGAATATTGGGCCCCTTGTCCGGGAAAAACAAATGCTTTCATGCGTTTTTATCCAAAATAGCGCGCAAAGTTACTGCTTTTTTTTCATATACGCAAATAAAAAAGAATATAATTCTTTTATTTTTTGCATTTTCGGTCAGAAATATTTTTTTATATCAAAAAAAAGTATTACCTTTGCAGCGATTTTCAGAATATTCAAAAAACATCAGAAGGCGGACTTCATTTAGGGGGCAGCCCCTCGTTTGAGAGTCGGTAAAGGGTGCTTTATGGTGCAATAATAGTCCGATAATGGTCCAATAATGGTGCAATAATAGTGCAATAAAATAAGGTGTTAAATATATATAAAATATATATATTTATAAAAATGAGAGGAAAACAAGAAAAAAATATAAGGGGAAAGAGGCGGAACAGAGGCGGAAAATGTCAAAAAACAACCAAAAATAACGGACAAACAATTAAACTAATAAATTATAAACCTTAAAATTGAAAAGAAATGGCAAGAGCAAAGTATGTACATCCGATTGAGGATTTCAGGGGTAAATTAAATACCCCAAAAGAACATGACGGGGCGATTTATATCAGCCGCCGGAAATGTTTCGGAACAACCCGCAGAGGCAAGAAAATCATGGGGCCGAAAGAAGCCTATACCATGTACCGGCACGAGGGAGAATGGTCAGCAGGCGCAGTCGTGAACCGGCAACAGTTTGCGGCAATCCTAAATCAGGCCTACGCGGAGTTGAAAGACCCGGAACGAAAAGCCTACTGGCAAGAGCGATTCGAGGAACAATTTGAGCATCCGGAACCCGGGAAGAAACGCTATGTGAAGTTGCCGGCGTTTGTGGCGGCGAAACTGAAAGAACAAGGAAATTGAGGCGGGCAAAATGCACGCTGCAGAAAGGGCGGGCAATGAAATTGCCCTGACAATTAACAAAGCTCCCCACCCTGCGATTGCAAGGTGGGGAGAGTTTTATAGTTATGCGGATTATTTAATGTTTGATGACTATTTTCGGACGAGATTCCTTATGCGTCTCTCTCAAGACCTGATTTGCTGAAAAACCAGCAATTATAGCAAGCATGGAAAATGCTAAAAGAGAAAATACCAATAGAAGTCCACCGCCTGATATATGCATTAATTTAATAAATATCCCAATACATATAATAATAAGTAGCACCAATCCTGTAATTTCCATGTTAAACAATGATTTGGCCCCAATAATCCCCATTTCTATCAATGTTTTCAGTAATCCAAACTTAAATACGTAGACAATTAGAACACAACACAGGCAAGCAACAAGACATGCAGCCATTAACAAAAACAATCTTGCATTCGGCCAATGAAAAATGTTAAATAAAGCTGTCATTGTCAAAAAACTAACGATGAGACCAGTAATCACTGCAACTGCAGAGAGGGCGTCTTGTTTTTTCATATTTGTTAAATTATATTGTCTTGGCA
>CAJOFV010000003.1 GCA_905233925.1 Paludibacteraceae bacterium | reverse complement strand
AGGATCAGGCGGAATATTCATTCACCTGCTATCAGAATGAAAAGATAACGGAATTTTGTTCTAAAGGTAAGGATGTCAGGACATGGTCCCGTGATGGTCACGTTCTCAACCGCATTTTTTGCGATTTTCGCACTTTTGACAAAATAAATTTTGCCATATCAGAAAAAAGCACTACTTTTGCGCTATAAAATTGAAATATTGTTATGAGACACACATTTTCCGCAAGCAGAGTGACCGGAGGAAATGTCGTATTTCCGGATCAACTCGTTATTGATGATGAGGCTCAAATGGTCACTTATCGCAAAAAGAAATTAATCGGCTACGACGAAACGACCATCCGCTTTTCCGCTATCGGTTCCGTTTCAAGAAGTGCCGGAATGATTTTTTGCGATGTTACCATCGAGACAAATGGCGGCGTCACGATTTTGGCAAACGGTTTCACTCGTTCTGATGCCAACAAAATCGTCACACTGCTAAACAAGCAATAATTGCTGAACAAGAATTGTAATCCCAAAACTACATATCTGCATTTTTTTGCGAAAAAAAATACAAAATATTTGCACGTTCAAAAAAAATGTTGTACTTTTGCAGCCGATTTTGTAACTAACCGCAAAAGCGGAACGGATACACCGCCCGCATAAACGGTCTCAAAACCCTGAAATATTAACCCATAAAACTTTATAATTATGTCAGAAATTGAAAACAAAGTAAAGGCTATCGTAGTGGACAAACTGGGCGTTGAAGAGAGTCAAGTAACCTTGGATGCAAGCTTCGCAGCAGATTTGAATGCTGATTCATTAGACACAGTTGAGCTCATTATGGAGTTCGAGAAAGAGTTCAATATCACTATCCCCGATGAGGACACACAGAAGATTTCGACGGTAGGTGATGTTGTGGCTTATATCGAGAAAGCTGTTGCTTAATTTTTGATTACTTAAACACAACCTTACGAGTTTGCAGGAAACTGTGAACTCGTAAATTGTGCGTAGGTAGGTACCAAGTAATGAATAGTGCGTATTGAGTATTATATATGGAATTAAAGCGCGTAGTAGTAACAGGATTAGGAGCATTATCACCCCTCGGCAATGACCTGCCGACCACGTGGGCAAACATGCTTGCCGGTAAAAGTGGCGCAGCAAATATCACATTGTTTGACGCAGAGAAGTTCAAAACCCATTTTGCATGCGAGGTAAAGGATTTCGACCCGTCAGCTGTAGTGGACGTTAAAGAAGCACGTCGTATTGACCGTTATGCCCAATTCTCAATGGTAGTTGCCAAAGAGGCATTTGAAGATTCAGGTCTGAATATGGAGCAGGAAGATGCCACCAAGATTGGTGTTATCTGGGGTTCCGGCATGGGCGGATTGATTACGTTTGAAGACGAATCATACGCTTTCGCAACGGGCGACGGCACACCGCGTTTTTCGCCCTTCTTCATTCCGAAAACTATCCACAGCATGGGTCCCGGACACATCTCGCTGATGTTAGGTCTCAAAGGTCCTGCGTTTGCGGTTACATCGGCTTGTTCCAGCTCTTCTCACGCCATCGGTCAGGCATTTGATGCCATCCGTTTGGGTCGTGCAGATATCGTATTGACCGGCGGTGCAGATGCGGATATCCGTCCTTCCGGCATTGGCGGTTCAACGCCATGCGTGCCATCTCAACCCGCAACGATTCGCCGGAGACAGCCAGCCGTCCGTTCTCGAAATCGCGTGACGGTTTCGTGCTCGGCGAAGGTGCTGCCTGCCTGATTCTGGAGGAATATGAACATGCCAAAGCACGCGGTGCGAAGATTTACTGCGAACTCGTCGGTGCCGGAGCTACCTCCGATGCACACCACATGACCGCTCCCGACCCCACCGGTGCAGGCGCTGCCAACGTGATGCGGATGGCTTTGCAGGATGCGAACATCAAGCCCGAAGCGATTGATTTCATCAACACGCACGGAACCTCCACGCCATTGGGCGACATTGCCGAACTGGCAGCTATCCGTGAAGTGTTCGGCGAGCATATCTACGAGATGAATCTTGATTCCACCAAGTCCATGACCGGTCACCTTGTCGGTGCTGCCGGTGCCATTGAGGCCATGGCGTGCGTCAAAGCCATCGAAGAAGGGATTGTACCGCCCACCATCAACCACGAAGAAGGCGATGAGGACGAAAATATCGACTACCGCATCAACTTCACCTTCAACAAGCCGCAGAAACGCGATATCCGCTATGCCTTGTCCAACAACTTCGGCTTCGGCGGACTCAATGCGTGTCTGGTTTTCAAGAAGTTATAAAAAACGACTCTTTGTAGAGACGCTACGAATGACGTCCCTTCTAAATTTTTAAGGTTAAAAGGTATTAGTTATGATTACAAGCAAAATTGGTGAGAACGCCGGTAAAATCTGGGCTGCACTGCAAGGCGGTGCCCTCACACAGAAGGCTCTGAAGAAAGCCACCAAACTGAAAGACGCTGAATTGAATCTGGCTCTTGGTTGGTTGGCACGCGAAAGCAAAGTCGCTTTCGGTGAGAAAGATGAAGAAATCACGATTTCGTTGAACTAAAAAACTGTTTCGTGTACGTATGGTAGTAGCGATCGTTGGCGCTTCCGGCGCCGTCGGACAAGAACTGCTGAAAGTGCTTGAAGAGCGCAAGTTTCCTATTACCGAACTTCGTTTATTCGGTTCCGTGCGTAGTGCCGGAACCGAATACTCTTTTGCCGGTAAACCGCACATTGTCAAAGAGTTAGTGCATGGCGACGACTTCAAAGGCGTGGATATTGCCTTTACTTCCGCCGGCGCTTCCGTGTCACGCGAGTTCGCGGAGGATATTACCCGTTTCGGGGCTATCATGATTGACAACTCCAGCGCCTTCCGCATGGATGAAGATGTGCCTTTGGTTGTGCCGGAGGTTAATGCCGCTGATGCGTTCAACCGTCCGCGGAACATCATCGCCAACCCGAACTGCACTACTATTCAGATGGTAGTTGCCTTGCTGGCGATTGAGCGCCTTAGTCATATCCGCCGCGTCCATGTGGCTACCTATCAGGCGGCTTCCGGAGCAGGCGCACAGGCTATGGCGGAACTGGAAACGCAGTATCGCCAAGTGCTTTCCGGCGAAGAAGTGACAGTCAAAAAGTTTGCATATCAGTTGGCGTACAACCTCATCCCGCAAATCGATGTCTTTACCGACAACGATTACACCAAAGAAGAGATGAAAATGTACAATGAGACCCGCAAAATCATGCACTCGGACATCGCCGTCAGTGCTACTTGCGTCCGCGTACCATCGTTGCGTGCGCATAGCGAAAGCATCTGGCTGGAGACGGAGCAACCCGTTTCTGCAGCACAGGCACAGGAGGCGTTCCGTCACGCGGAAGGCTGCGAACTGATGGACGAACCCGCAAACAAGAAATACCCGATGCCGCTCTTCCTCAGCGGCACCGACAAAGTATATATCGGTCGTGTACGCAACGACATCAGCCGCGAGAACGGTCTGACATTCTGGTGCGTCGGTGACCAGATCCGCAAAGGTGCCGCCCTCAATGCAGTGCAAATTGCGGAGTGTCTGATTGACAAAATGGCAAAATAAACGCCCCCTATGGCAAATGACAAAACCGTAAATATCATGGCTCCTGTAGGCTGTTGGGAAAGCCTTGCAGCTGCTATTGATGCCGGCGCGACAAGCGTCTATTTCGGTATTGAGCACCTCAATATGCGTGCCCGCTCCTCGGCGAACTTTACCACCGCCGACCTGCACAAGATTGTTGCCATTTGCCGCGAAGCAGGTGTCCAAACATATCTCACGCTCAATACAGTCATGTATCCCGAGGATCTGCCGCTGATGCGCACCATCGTGGATAACGCCAAAGAGGCGGGACTGAATGCCATCATCGCCTCCGATATCGCGGTTATGCAGTATGCCAATCAGGTCGGCGTAGAGGTACATCTCTCCACCCAGCTCAACATTGCCAATACGGAGGCTCTGCGCTTCTACGCACAGTTTGCCGATGTCGTGGTGCTGGCGCGCGAACTGAACCTGGAGCAGGTGGCTTCTATCCACAAGGACATTGTTGAGCAAGACATCCGCGGCCCCAAGGGCGAACTAATACAAATTGAGATGTTCTGCCACGGTGCTCTCTGCATGGCGGTAAGCGGCAAGTGCTACCTCAGCCTCAACAACCTCGGCGCCAGTGCTAATCGCGGTGCATGCATGCAGGTCTGCCGACGCGGTTACATCGTCAAGGACAAAGAATCCGACCTCGAACTGGAAGTGGACAACCAGTACATTATGTCGCCCAAAGACTTGAAAACCATCCACTTCCTGAACAAAATGCTCGATGCCGGCGTCCGGATTCTCAAGATTGAAGGTCGTGCCCGCGGCCCCGAATACGTTAAGACCGTCGTTTCCTGTTATCGGGAAGCGGTGGAAGCCTGGCAGCACTGCGAATATGCCGCTGACAGCATCAATGCACGCATCAACGACTGGAACACCCGTCTTGCGCGGGTCTTCAACCGCGGTTTCTGGGACGGTTACTATCAGGGGCAGCGCCTCGGCGAATGGACGCATGAATACGGCAGCCGCGCCACGCACAAGAAACTTTACGCCGGCAAGTGCACCAATTACTTCAAGAACATCGGTGTCGCGGAGTTTATGTTGGAAGCCATTGAATCCCTCCGCGAAGGCGACGAATTGCTTGTCACCGGCGAAACGACCGGTGCCTATGAACTCATCGCCCATGACCTGCACGACGAACAGGGGAACCCCGCCGAAGCAGTTCCACAAGGCAAACTCTTCGCGCTCAAGACCGACAAAATCGTCCGTCGCGGTGACAAACTCTACAAACTCGTAGCACAGAAATGACCGAAATAGCACGCATATCGACTCCGCTTTCCGAGGCTTGGCCCACATGGCTGATGCTTGGGCTCTTGCTCTGCCTTGTCCTCAGCGAAGTGCTTCAGCCGGATTCTTTCAGTTCGGTTTTCCGAAGCACGTTCACGCGCTTGGAGCGCGTCTATGGTGACCGCGCAAGGAACTTCTACGGCGTGCTCTTGCTGAACACTTTCCGCATCGGCACGGTGGCAATGGCGCTTTATGTGTTTACCTATAGCCACGCCCCCTTCTCCCTGCTTACTTACGGCAGTATTATCCTGCTCATTATCGCCATCATCCTTGTGAAAATGCTCGTTTCCGGGCTCGTCTCATATACCTTCGAATTAGGCCGTACGACGGCACTTTTCCTCCCGCAATACGATAATCTATGGACCATTCTATGCCTCCTGCTTTATCCGGTTACCTTGCTCTGCATCAACCTCGAAAGCGCAGTATTACTCTGGGTAGCAATCGGCATTGTCGCACTGTTTGTCGCATTGATGCTCTATAAAATTATGCAATATTTCTACGCAGGACCAAAATCCCTGCTGTACCTTATGATATATGTGGTGACGCTCGAACTTTTGCCTTTGGGCGCTATTATGGTCACAACCCGATTACTTACGTAACAACTGACAGTCTATGATAAAGAACATTCTTGTCTCACAACCGCGGCCGATGTCGGACCGCAATCCCTACGCGGATATGGAAGCGCGTTTCGGCGTGTCCTTTGATTTTCGCCAACTCATTCATGTAGAGGGACTTGATGCACACGAGTTCCGCCAGCAGCGTATCAACCCGCTCGATTATACCGCGGTGCTGCTCAACTCGCGGCTCGGCGTGGACCATTATTTCCGTCTTTGCGAAGAATTGCGTCTCAAGGTGCCCGAAACCATGCACTACTACTGCATTTCCGAGGCGGTTGCTAACTACCTCCAGAAGTACATCCAGTATCGCAAACGCCGTGTCTTCTTCAGCGAACACAACAACTTTGAAGATCTCCTCCCGACCATGAACCGCCGGCCCACGGAGAAGTACATGATGATTATGTCCGACATCCACAATGACAACACCATCAACATGTTCGCCGGACACAAGATTACCATCCAACCCGCTGTCATGTACCGCACTGTTGCTACCGAATGGCCCAAAGACAAGCCTTTCAACTATGACATGCTTGTTCTTTTCACCCCGACCGGAGTCGCTTCCATTCACAAAAACTTCCCCGACTGGACTCAGGGAGATACCCTGCTCGCATGTTTCGGACAAAACACCGTAGCAGCGGCCGAAGAGGACGGGTTGCGCGTGGACATCAAGGCTCCGACGCCCGAGTGTCCGGGTATCACGACTGCTATCGAACGTTATCTTGAGGAACACCTTTCATAAATACGAACGGCTCTGCGGGCAGATGCGTATCGCCACGCTCTACAAGGAGGGGCACAAGTTTGTCGTTTGGCCTCTCCGCGTCACATATATCCCTCTCTCCGCGCCTCATCCCCCCTCGCCCGTAACCACTCAAGTCCTCATCTGGGCGCCCAAGTCGCTCCATAAGCATGCCACGGACCGCAACCTTCTTCGTCGCCGGATGCGCGAAGCCTGGCGCCTGAATAAAGACGCTTTGCAGCAACCGTGCATGATTGCCTTAAATTACATGGACAAAACCATGCAGCCCTATGCCGTCATAGAAAAAGCGGTCAAAAAAGCCATCAAACGCCTCAACGAAGAAAACATAAATGAGTAAAATGAGAAAATGAAAAAATGAGAAAATGAGTAAATGAAAAGATTCCTCCGCAATATTTTCCTCCTGCCGGTGTATTTCTACCGCTACTGCATTTCCCCGTTGACGCCGCCTTCGTGCCGATATACGCCGACCTGCAGTCAGTATATGGTGGAAGCCGTCCAGAAATACGGCATCTTCAAAGGCACATGGCTGGGCATCAAGCGCATCCTCCGCTGCAATCCCTGGGGCGGTTCCGGCTACGACCCCGTTCCATAAATGAGAAAATGAGTAAATGAAGAAATTACGTATCGACATCATCACCGCCTGCCCCGAGTTGTTGGAATCCCCGCTCAACCATTCCATTATCCAGCGTGCCAAAGACAAAGGCCTCGCCGAGATTTACGTTCACAACCTCCGCGACTACACTCTTGACAAGCATCGCAAGGTGGATGATTATGCTTTTGGCTTCTCCGCAGGCATGGTTTTACAGATTGAGCCCATTGACCGCTGCATTTCCGCGCTCAAAGCCGAACGTGATTACGATGAGGTTATCTTCACCGCACCCGATGGCGACCGCTTTACCCAGAAGGATGCGAATGCTCTTTCTCTGAAACAAAATATCATTATTCTCTGCGGGCACTATAAAGGTGTTGATCAGCGCGTCCGCGACCATTTTGTTACCAAGGAATATTCCATCGGCGATTTCGTGCTTACAGGCGGCGAGATGCCGGCGGCAATGATGACGGATGCCATTGTCCGCGTCTTGCCGGGAGCCATTGGCGACGAAACATCTGCCTTGTCAGATAGCTTCCAGGATGGTTTGTTGGAAGCCGGTGTTTACACCCGTCCGGCGGAATACAAAGGTTGGCGTGTCCCCGACATTCTTCTTTCCGGCCATCAGGCAAAAGTCGAGGAATGGCAGTACGAGCAGAATCTTGAGCACACCCGCTCCCGCCGTCCCGATCTCCTCGAAGACCACCTCGCTTGATAAAGGTTGTAATTTTGCACGCACAAAACAGTCTGGCAATGGTTGATTCTTCTTTTATTGTATCACCGCTCACGCCCGATTTTTCGGATGTATGGTCGGAGCCGGAGTTATTGTCCGCAAAAGGACATAACGCCATCTATGCCGCTACCCGTTTCGGACGAAAGTATATTCTCAAAGCTTTGGCGGAACCATATCGCCAATCCACTCCGCATGTGGAATTGCTGCGCAAGGAGTTCTCTATTGGTGTCGGTTTGGACCATCCTAATATCGTCCGTCTGCTCGATTTCGGCTACCTGGATGCTATTGGCTGGTATATTCAAATGGAGTATATCGACGGCATCACATTGGAGCAGTTTCTTGTAACCAAGCCTTCAGCCGCAACGCGTCGGCGCATTTTGTTCCAACTCCTTGATGCGCTGTCTTTCTTGCACGAACGGCAAATCATCCACCGCGACATAAAACCTTCCAATATCCTCATCACACGCAACGGATCTTCCGTCAAACTGATTGATTTCGGCGTGTCCGACACGGATGATTATGTCACGTTCAAGCAACCGGCGGGGTCGATGGCTTATATTGCGCCGGAGCAGTTGGCAGGCCAAACAATTGACAACCGCGCGGATATTTATGCAGTAGGCAAAGTCATCCGACTTCTATTTCCCCACCGTTATCGTTTCATCGCACGCAAATGCACCCGTACGGATTCCGCACACCGTTATACATCATGTACGCGCGTCGCGCGCGCTGTGAGATGTTCGGATAAATTACGTTTATTGTTGCCGGTGTCGTTACTTTTGTTCCTCCTTTCCGGTGCCGCGGTATGGGGAATATATACCGGTTATCAACATTCAGAACGAGTGCACTATGACCAAGAGAGTGAACTATTTGCGCATATTGATTCACTGCGTGCGCAAAACGAGGAACGCCGGTCTCAAGAGGACTCACTGAATCGTCTTGTGACAGCATTGGATAAGCAAGTCAACACCCCGACGCCACAAGAGGTTTTAGATCTCCGGGCTAAGCAAATATACAAAAACTACATATCTCGCGTGGAGAATGCGATTAAGAAGAAAGATCTTGCATCTGTGTTAGATCACCATCCTACACCAACGGAGCAGTTCTGGCAAGAGATTGATGATGTCCACGCCTCTCTTGGTGACAATGATGAGTTATGGGGCAGTTTCTGCAATTCTATTCATCATTATTACTATTCGCTGTATGTACCCTTTGTTGACAATACACGGGAACAGTTGCAAACTTTGGCTCGCTCTGACGACGATCTTATCGCGATAGGTATAGAACCTATGTAGCGGAATAAAATAAGAAGTAATAAGAAACTCTCGTATATCAAAAAATTGTAGTACCTTTGCGGCGGATTTATAAAATTGGTTATTATGAACAAGAATGCACCCGAGGTTATTCAGCTCCGTAAGGATGTGGAGGCGCGTTTCGGCACGCGTCCGGCAACGCCATCTGATTTCGAGTCCCTTATTGCACAAATCTGGCTGTGTCTGCATGAAAATCTGGCGCTTAGTACGTTGGAGCGTCTATGGGGGTATGTGGAGGGAGCTGACAACACGCGCCGTTCCACGCTCAATATTCTTTCGCGTTATGTAGGTTCGCGCGACTGGGATGATTATACAACCCGCTTGAAAGAAGGCGAACACGGTAGCAGCAATCCGTTTATCGCAGAGGGCATTCACACCAAAGATTTGCAACCCGGACAAACTATCGAAGTAACCTGGCTACCCAACCGCCGTTGCGTATTCCGTTATCTGGGCGACATGCGCTTTGAAGTGGTGGAGTCCGTCAATTCCAAATTGAGCGTAGGGGACTCCTTTGTTTCTACCTTCTTCCTGACAGGTCAGCCGCTTTATATTGACCAACTGATACTGACCGGTCATACTCCTGTTTCATACATTGCCGGCAACAACGGCGGTCTCCAATCCGTCACTCTCCTGACGCAATAAGTAACAATCGTTTACAGAAAAGCGAGAGCAGTATTTTTGTGTCCCTTGACATATTGGATTACCGTAAAAAGGCTAAAAATGCCTTTAAAGGTGAAAAAATACCACCTTTTTACTCAAAAAACTTGCACGATTCAAAATAAAGCAGTACTTTTGCGGCAAATTATCATAAGTATAATAATTATAAGTGTAATAATTGTATGAATAGTAATATTGCAAATCCTTTTGTTATAGGGAGATACATATCAAAAGAGTACTTTTGTGATCGTGAAAAAGAGACCGCATTTCTCTCCAAACAACTACTTAATGGACGAAATGTAACCTTGATTTCGGATCGTCGTATAGGCAAGTCAGGTCTGATAAGCCATGTGTTTGCTCAGCCGGAGATGCATCAACAGTATTATACTATCGTAGTGGATCTATATGCTACAAACAGTTTGGCAGAGATGGTGTACGCGTTCAGTAATGAAGTGTACCGAAGCATAGAAAAACAATCCAAATCTTGCCTAGACAAGTTTTTTCAAGTCATCTCATCCTTACGTATCGGGGTTAAGTTAGATGCCATTACCGGTTCACCCACTTTTGATATAGGCTTGGGAGATATTACCTCACCGGAAATGACATTGGAACAGGTCTTTGCTTTTTTAGAATTAGCGGACAAAACCTGTGTAGTCGCATTTGACGAGTTTCAACAGATCACCAACTATCCGGAGAAGAATATTGAAGCCTTACTGCGTACACATATCCAGCGATGCAAGAAAACACAGTTTGTTTTCTCCGGCAGTCGCAAACATCTTATGAGTCAGATGTTCCTATCGCCTTCGAAGCCTTTTTACCAAAGTACGATCAATATGGGACTTGACCCTATACCTCGTGATACATACGTGGACTTTGCAAAACAGATGTTCCGTTTAGGGCATAAGACGATTGACGACGAAGCTGTGATACAAGTGTACAATATGTGCCGAGGTATCACATGGTATATGCAAATGTTGCTTAATGAGATGTATTCACTCACAAACAAAGAGCAACTTTGTAGCGTTGATAGGATTGACCAAGCGTTGAACAATGTCGTGCTGATTCAAGAACCATTTTATCGGGAGATTTTGGCGGCTCTACCTATTAAGCAGAAGAGTTTGCTCTATGCACTCGTTAAAGAGAATGGAACTCGGAATATCACTTCGGGAGCCTTTATTCAGAAACATAAATTGCTCTCGGCTAGTTCCGTGCAATCAGCGTTAAAAGGTTTGCATGAAAAGGATATCGTCACTGAACTGAACGATACATGGTATGTATATGATGTATTCTTAGCACATTACATACAAAAGAAGTAGAGCCAACTCGTCCAAATCCATTTTTCTAAAGCGGTAATCCAATTAGCGGTTTACCGCTTTTTTCTGTTGTGTACAAGTAGCGGAAAGTGAAGTTAAAAACAGGACCATCACGGGACCATTCCCTGACAACATGACTTTTAGAACACTTGAGACGTATGAGAAATAAGGAATAAAGAATTGAGAAAATCACAAAAAATCGCAACTAAATTTGCACAGTTGCGATTTTTGTTGTAATTTTGCAACCGTAAACCACGCCGGAGGGAAGTGTCTCTATGTAACGGGTAGGTTTACAGACATAATAATAGCGTTTATTGACGCTTTGCGTTTGGCAAGACGAAACTTCGCAACTTTCAAGAATTAAAGCCAGAATCAAAGTCGCAATAGATGCCTATGGGTATAACAATACCCCGTTTTGTCGTTAATGACATGACGGGTCGTTATATCGGCGTAGGTTTCCTATTGTTTATTGAATTGTAAGGCAATGCGAAGGCCTCGGTTTGTAAGTAAGCAACACGAGGTCTGCGCTTCTTTTGTGTTTCTGTACATAGCAGTAGAGGAAAAGAGGTGATAAAAGTATTAATCGTTTGAGCGCTTTGCGCGAAATAAGTAATAATCGTTCGAATGAAATGAGATAAGAAGTAACAAGAACTTCTCGCATGTCATAAAAAAGCACTACCTTTGCCGCCGCAAACGAAAATACAAAACAATAAACAACGGAGAAACCTCCTGCCGAGTAATAAAATGGAGGCAATGAATAAAAACAAAAAATATGTGTTTCAAAAAGATCTTTCATCGAATTTATCCAGCTAAGACAAAACCTGATGAAAATGCAGCCCTAACATCAATGCAATCACAAACTTTTATTAAGCATATTGAAAAACTTATGAGTTATGTGGTGGAAGTGGATAGACATAAGTACATAAAGGCTAATGAGTTAATTCAGTTTGTCGGTGGACAACCTCAATTTTTGACAACAGCAAGAGAGCTGGACGCAGAAGTCATGAAATGTCTTATAGCGTACAAGATAGTAACACAAATGGAGCAATGGGGGACTTGTTTCTACACAAAAGTCCAAGTTGACTTTAATGACAAAACAGTTCATTATGCCTTTGATGAAAAAATAATACCATGGCTCGAGAAAGAATTTAAAAACGACAAAAATATACCGTTTTTAATCAAAGCCGTAGAAACAGTCTATAATAACATAAAAAAATAATGCTTATGAAAAAGTTTATTTCTGTCCATTGTGTGCTTTGGGTAGGTTTTGTTGTGAGCATGTATATACTTGCGACGAAGATATTCCCAATCTTGCAGATTCCATTTTCTATCCTTGATATAGAAGAAACTAAATGTTTCAATTCTATCATGGAGAGTTTGGCTATCAGTTACCTCTCGGGGTTTTTTGTCTATTTATTAACTGTTATTTTGACTAATAAAAGGAATAGGAAACGTAATAAGTGGGAGCTCTATGATATACTTAAAGATCACCATAAGCTCGAAGACATTATAGGTGAGAGATGGACTTTATTTGACGAAGACCATTACAAAGGATTATCATCTGAACAGGTATCTAAGTTAATTAACGAGTATGACCGTTTACTTAAAGTACTTCATAGGTATGATAATGTCTTAACGGAAGAAGAGTTAGATTGGCTGCATGATATCTCTCGGAATTTAGACTTTGAGGTTTACAATCCTTACATGCAACCTATTGAGCTTGAAAAGAACGTAGGTCAAATAAAAGAAATCAATAAATGCATTGCTAAGTTACAATGCAATTTCACGAAATTAATAAAACACTAAAAATTTTGCAATTATGAAAAAGATATTTATTTTAATCTGTTTTTTATTATGTCAATACGGAATATTATATGCAGTTTCTTATACCTGTACCGTGACCATAGATGGGCATACTTCTCAAGGTACATATAATAGTTATCCGGTATTTGTGGTAAATAGTAACGAAACTTTAAAGTTTAGTTTGACCAGTAGTTCTGGTGATTGGAAATCTTTCAAAATTGATGATGTTGCACAAACAAATTTGGATCTTATTAGCGCATACCCGACTAATCAATTAGAGAAAGGGGTTCTTCATAGTATACATCTCGGGAAGTTGAAATTTAAGCCCGATGGTAGTGGTATTGATGGAGGCGGGACTTTTTATTCTTATAGTGGGAGTTGCTATATTATTATAAATACGACCTCGCAATCTACCTGTTCAAAATCATCAAAAAAAATAGGAATATGGCACAATGGGGGGAGTATTTCCCGCTGGGAAAGAAGTTATGACGGTGGAAGCACATGGACTAATATTACTTGTAAGACTTATCAATATACAGAATCTAACCCTACGGCAGGCACTGCAAAATATCGTCTTTTAGGAACAAACAACACATATAGTAGTATTCTTACTATCACCTACGTTGATGCCGTTCCATCTACTATCCAAGCCACACCTGCTACCAATACAAAAACAGTTGATGAGAGTATTACGCTGACAGCAAATGTGACCGATAACGGTTATTCTTATCAATGGAAAAAAGGTGGCACGGATATTTCCGGAGCAAAAAGCCGGACTTATACGATATCAAAGATTAAATCCTCACATGCCGGCAACTATACATGCTACGTGTCTAATGGGTGTAATGGTGTTACAACGACCACGGCTAAACTGACCGTAAACAAGTGCGCACAGGTCATTAATTTCCCTGAGATACCTGTGCAAACCTATTCTTCCGGTTTGACTTATACGCTACCAAAGACCACAAACAAAGGTCTTACGATTACGTACCAAAGTATGAACACTTCTGTAGCAACCGTCAGCGGTAATGTGTTGACTATCAAAGCACCGGGCACTGCAATCATCTCTGCTTCACAGGTTGGTAATGCCGATTACTTGGAAGCTACGCAAGTGTCTCGTACGCTAACCGTGAACAAGCGTTCACAAGTTATTACGTTTAGTCAGTTGCCGGAAAAGACCTATGAAGATCTTCCGTTCACTCTTCCACAAAAGACGAATGAGGGACTGACAATCTCTTACAAAAGCACAAATACCAGTGTTGCAACCGTTAGTGGCAATACCGTTACAATCTTAAAACCAGGTTCCACAGATATCGTTGCTTCTCAGGCAGGTGACGCAACCCACTATGCGGCAGCAGAAGTATCTCAAACTTTAGTGGTGAAAAAGGCTGCACAAGCGATTTCGTTTGGCGCACTATCTTCTAAAACATACGGTGATGTTCCTTTTGAGTTGACAAAAGTAAGCAATAAGAACCTGACAATTACTTATACCAGTAGTGATGCTAATATCGCGTCTATATCCGGCAATGTGGTTACCATAAAAAAACCAGGAGTTGTGACTATTACTGCGTCGCAGGCCGGTAATGCTTATTACATGGCAGCAACATCTGTTTCTCAAACACTTACCATCAAAAAGGCTAACCAGACTATCAATTTTCCGGCACTTGAGTCGCGAGCTTATGATAGTGGAGATTTTAGCTTAGCTGCAAAAACTGACAAAGGCGAGACCATTATCTACACCAGCAGTAATCCTTCAGTAGCTACCATTAGCGGTAATAAAGTACATATCACGGGTACAGGAACGACGGACATCACGGCCACACAGGCGGGTAATGAGTACTACAATGCAGCTTCAACCGTTTCGCAGACATTGACCATTACTAAGGCTTATCAAACCATCAACTTCCCTGAAATGCCCGCTTGCACCTATGGGCAGACACCTGTTACATTGAAAGCCACGGTCAACTCTGACTTGGAAATCGAATATGAAAGTTCGGACTATTCGGTAGCTGCTATTAACGGTAATGTATTAACCATCGTAGGTGCAGGACAATGTTATATTACCGCTTCTGCTGCGGGTAATAAGAACTATTATACTGCTACTCCGGTTGAACGTACACTTGTTGTGGCTAAAGCACAGCCGACGCTTGCCTTTGCTCAATTGGCAAACGAATATACATACGGAGATACTCCTATTGCGTTAGTTGCAACTTGCAATGCCGGTCAAGTGTCCTTTACGTCTTCAAATCCCGCTAAATTGCTTATTGTCGGCACGAACGCTATGATACAAGGAGCAGGGCATTATACCATTACAGCTTCGTTCGCAGGAAATGCAAACTATCAACAGGTGTCATCCTCGCAAGAAATAACTGTAAACAAAGCTGTCTTAACTATTTCTGCTGACAATGTAACACGTGCTTATGGAGAGGCAAACCCGAACTTCACATACAAAGTTACTGGCTTTGTCAATGGGGATACAAAATCTGACTTGACATCTACAATTCAAGTGTCTTCCAATGCCATTGCAACTTCGCCTGTCGGTAATTACGAGATAGTACCGACTGCAACGGCGGATGATAATTATACCATCACTTGTAAGAAAGCTGTTTTGACAATTGAGCAAGCGCCGTTAACTATCTCGGCAAGCGCTACGCGCGAATACGGTGAAGATAATTCGGAGTATAATTTTACATATACCGGATTCAAGAATAATGAAAATAGTTCTGCCATTACGACTTTACCGCAAGCATACACAACGGCTAAACGTACAAGCCCAGTTGGGACATACCCGGCTTATGTGAGTGGAGCCGCAGCGCAAAACTATGCGATAAGTTATGAGGAAGGCTCATTGGTCATCACCAAGGCTCCGTTGACGATACGTGCTTTAGATGCTACACGTAAAAAAATGGAAGAGAATCCAAAGTTTGAATTAAGCATTAGCGGCTACAAATTGGAAGAGACTATTGATGTGCTGGATAAACTACCGACTATTCAATGTGACGCTGATGTAAACTCACCAGCAGGGACTTATCCTATTATACTGTTGGATGATGGTTACGCGACAAATTATGAGTATATTCTATTTAATGGAACTTTGACGATTGAAAAACAGCAATATACACTTGATTTACAATCCGAAGATAACGCTATGGGTACTGTTTCCGGTGGAGGCACGTATGATGAAGAAACTTCTGTGCAAATATCTGCGACATCCAACCCCGGTTATTATTTCGATCAATGGTCAGATGGTAACGCAGATAATCCGCGCACCATTGTTATGACTCAAGATATGACATTAACAGCGCATTTCACACAAGTCTCAACGGATTGTATCAATGAGTCATATCTTGCTTTGGGCGGTACAGGATTGGGTGCAATAACAACAGATAATTCTTCTGTATGGGCATATAGTGCGCAATTTGGCGCCTATGGAAAAAAGCAAGGAGGCGATTCGGGTAATTTGTTTACTCCGGCTTTGGATATGAGCGATGCCGTAAAGGCAAGCATTTCGTTCCAACATGCACATAGGTTTGCCAGTAACCCGTCGTATGAATTAACCCTTTGGGTAACATCGAACTACAAAGGAAGTTGGGCAGCTTCTGAATGGCATCAATTGATCATATCTCCTTATACTTCCAATACTGATTGGAATTATGTGAGTGTCAATATCAATGTGCCTATAGAATATTTAGGTCAAAACACTGTTTTTGCATTCCATTATATCTCCACTACTTCTAATTATGCCACATGGGATATTAAGAACTTGCACATTAATGCAGATTGTCGAACCAAATACTATCAATTGGCAGTTACGTGCGATTCTCAACAGGGGTATATACAAGGCGAAAGTGGTATGTTCAAAGAAGGAACGACGCATACTTATTTTGCAATAGCGAATTCAGGATATCATTTTACTTGTTGGAACGATGGTGTTGTAGAAAATCCAAGAACGTTCGTGGTATATAAGAATGTGCTTTATAGGGCATTGTTTGCTGCCAACACACCGTCTGCAGAGGAAATAGTTCATGTCACCACAGCTGAGAATGAAGCTACGATTACTACATCTCTTGTAGATGATGAGAACGTTGATTCATACCGATTAGCTATCTGTAACAATGGAGATACAATTTGTGTGTTGACATTAGATGCAGCTGGTCGCCTCACGGGAATTGATTTCCGCTCTGCTCCTTCAAGATCTTCTAGGCGGCAGGCAGAAGTGGAGACGAACGGTTTGAATATACCAGTAACTGGGTTGGCTCCGGGTACAACGTATCATTACACGCTCGATGCTTTAGATGCGGAAAAGAATATCATTGAACGCAGAGAAGGGGAGTTTACAACGGAAGACTCTTCGGCATATGATATTATTGTGGATGATTCATGTCTGTCTGCACGCAAAATCATTCTTGATGGTCACCTCTACATCCTCCGCGATGGCAAGATATACACCGTTCAAGGGCAGGAGGTGAAATAAAAATCTTATGATACTCTGAGACTTTGATACTTTGAGACTCTGGTACTTTCGTGCGTAACTTATTGATAAACAGCATAGTTACACCTTCTGCGAAGGTATCAGAGTCTCAAAGTCTCATCCATTTTTCTGGTATTTTCTACCACTTTCGCGCTATAGTTGATTGCCACTTTCCACATCATGGCTTGTGTCTTTTTTCTCCGCTTGTGTCAAATTCTCTTAAAAAAAGACACAAGCTAAATCATGCACAATTTTGAACAAAATCCGGTCACAAGGCAACCTGCCCGCAGTTAGTTATAAGTTAGATATTAGTTAGATATTAAGCCCCTTGTAAGCCAATAGTCATCCGATTGTGCCCCGATAGAACGCCAACTGAAAAAAAACTATTTTTCAAAAATGTCATGGCACACTTGACACAGTTGGCACAGTTTTAAGCTACATGACTTTTCCTAAATAGCGTTGACATTTGTAGTGAGAAAAGTGAGAATTGTGAGAATTTCAGTATATGTTAAGCATCTCTTGTGCCTTGCGCAGCCTGTTTCTTTTTTAACCCGACTAAAGCCCGGTGATATCCAGAGATGCTACGGGAACAGACAGGATAAAAAGGGAGAAATAAGTCTTGGAGAAATAATCGTGTCCCTTTAGGGCTAAGAAGTCCCGGTGAAGTCCCGTGATGGTCACGGCTCTGCAAGGATATTTTTCGGCGGAAGCGGATTATAGTTAGGAAAAGAGGCATTTTTGAGTCCGAAAAAACGGAAATTATACAAAAAATCGGGAAATATTTGCATATGTGCAAAAAAAGCCGTACCTTTGCGCGTTTTTGGCTTTGACTATGCAAAAAATCAGAAATATAGCGATTATCGCACACGTTGACCACGGTAAAACAACCCTGGTTGACAAAATGCTGTACACCGCAAAAGTGGTACAGGAGTCACGTCAGGAAGGCGTGGCGAACAAAGAGTTGATTCTGGACAACAACGACCTTGAGCGCGAACGTGGAATAACCATTCTCGCCAAAAACGTCGCCATCAACTACAAAGGCTACAAAATCAACATTATCGACACTCCGGGTCACGCGGACTTCGGCGGTGAAGTAGAGCGTGTGCTGAATATGGCAGACGGCGTGCTGCTGCTGGTGGATGCGTTCGAGGGACCAATGCCGCAGACACGTTTTGTGCTGCAAAAGGCATTGGAACTGAATCTCAAACCGATTGTGGTCATTAACAAAGTGGATAAACTGAACTGCCGTCCGGACGAAGTGCAAGAGGCTGTGTTTGACCTTATGGTTAACCTCGATGCAACCGAAGAGCAGCTTGATTTCCAAACCATCTACGGTTCCGCCAAAAACGGTTGGATGAGCATGGACTGGCGCAAACCGACCACCGACCTGACAGCACTCATGGATGCCATAATCGAGTATATTCCCGAGCCGGAAGTGTTAGAAGGCACGCCGCAGATGCTGATTACCTCATTGGACTATAATCCGTACGTGGGACGAATCGCCGTAGGGCGTGTGCACCGCGGTACCCTGCGCGACGGACAGACTGTTTGTCTGGCGAAAAAAGACGGCACAAAAGTTCGCACAAAAATCAAGGAGCTGCATACGTTTGAGGGCATGACCCACGTAAAAACGGATGCCGTTTCCTCCGGTGATATTTGTGCGCTTATCGGTATAGAAGGCTTCGAAATCGGCGATACGATTTGCGATATTGAGAATCCCGAACCGCTGGCTCCGATTGCCATTGACGAGCCGACGATGTCAATGGTTTTCACCATCAACGATTCGCCGTTCTTCGGTCAGGACGGCAAATACGTGACTTCACGCCATATCCACGACCGTTTGATGAAAGAATTAGAGAAGAACCTCGCCCTGCGCGTAGAGCCGAGTGCAAGCGATTCTTCGTGGACGGTCTTCGGGCGCGGCGTACTGCATTTGTCAGTACTCATTGAAACCATGCGCCGCGAAGGCTACGAGTTGCAGGTCGGTCAGCCGCAAGTCATCATCAAGGAAATTGACGGCGTAAAATGCGAACCGGTGGAGCAACTGACGGTCAATACGCCGGAAGAATGCTCGGGCAAAATCATTGAATTTGTGACCGTTCACAGAGGCGAAATGACCAAAATGGAACTGGTGAACGACCGTGTGCAACTGGAGTTCACTATTCCTTCCCGAGGTATCATGGGCATGCGTACATACGTGATGAACGTCAGTGCAGGCGAAGCCATCATGGCGCACCGGTTCCTGGAGTATCAGCCGTATAAAGGCGAGATGCCGACACGTATCAACGGTTCTCTCATCGCTATGGAAGCGGGAACGGCATCAGCATATGCGTTGGACAAACTGCAAGACCGGGGACGCTTCTTCGTTGAGCCGCAGGAGGATGTGTATGCCGGACAGGTGGTTGGCGAAAACTCCAAGGAAGGCGACATCGTCATCAACGTCGTGAAGGCGAAGAACCTGACAAACATGCGCACCAAATCAGCAGACGACAAGGCAGTTCTTCCTCCGGCAATCAAGTTCTCCCTCGAAGAAGCGTTGGAGTATATCAAAGTGGATGAGTATGTGGAAGTGACACCTCATGCCATGCGTATCCGCAAAATCATCCTTGACGAACTGGAAAGAAAACGTGCAAACAGATAAAAAACAATATTATGCAAATTACAAAATCCGAAATCAAAGACATGACCGGCGTTATCACGATGGTGGTTGAACCGGCAGATTATCAAGAAGAAGTGCAGAAAGAGCTGCGTCAAATCCGCCAGAAGGCGAATATTCCGGGCTTCCGTCCGGGTATGGTGCCGGTAGGTCTGGTGAAGAAAATGTACGGCAAGGGCGTTCTGGCAGACGTTATTAACAAAACCATCGGCGCCAAATTGGGCGAATATATCGAAGCCGAGAAGCTGAACCTGCTCGGAGACCCGTTGCCCAATGATGAACTGACCCCGACAATGGATTTGGACAACCAGAACACGTTCACGTTCGCCTTCGACATCGCAGTAGCACCGGAGTTCAATGCCAAACTCGACGGCAAGAGCAAACTCACACATTATACAATTACCGTAACCGATGAAATGGTAAATAATCAGGTAAAGAGTTATGCTTCGCGCTTCGGCAGTTACGAAGATGCCCAGGACGTGCAGGAAGGTGACGTATTGAAAGGTCTGCTCAAGGAAGTTGGCAACGATGAGAACC
The DNA here is from genome assembly GCA_905233925.1 of Paludibacteraceae bacterium. Lineage (GTDB taxonomy): Bacteria > Bacteroidota > Bacteroidia > Bacteroidales > Paludibacteraceae > Colicola. The sequence goes on along the minus strand of CAJOFV010000003.1, from coordinate 46,667 downwards.
CGATGCAGAAAGAGAATGCAATGATGCACCCGCAATACATGAAGGACCAAAAGACTGCCAAGATGTTCTACGGCAAGAAGTTGGGCGACGTGGTGACGTTCAACCCGATGAAAGCATTTGACAGCGCAGTGGAAGTGGCTTCATTGTTAGGCATCAAGAAAGAGGAGGCCGAGAACCTGAAAGCAGACTTTACCTTTGAGATTCAGGGCATTACCCGCCACAAAGATGCTGCCATTGACGGCGAACTCTTTGCGAAGGTTTATGGCGAGAACAATATCAAGGACGAAGCCGATTTCCGCGCCAAAGTGAAAGCCGAAATCGAGGCGAACATGGCTGAGGACAGCAAATACAAATTCGGTCTGGATGCCAAAGAGGCTATTCTCAAGAAGATGGAAAAGGTGGAGTTCCCGAATGCGTTCCTGCGCCGCTGGGTTATGGCCACCAACAAAGATATGACCGAAGAGAAGCTGGACAAGGACTTCGACGCCATGCTCAACGAACTCAAATGGCACCTCGCGAAAGACCAGCTGATGAAGGAATTTGACATCAAGGTCGAGAAAGAGGACGTGGAAGCCTATGCTAAGGAAGTTGCAAAGATGCAGTTCATGCAGTACGGTCTGATGCATATTGACGACCAGTATCTGACGAACTATGCGAACGAAATGCTGAAGAAGGAAGACCAACTTCGCGGCATCGTGGAACGTGTGGCAGAAAACAAGATTTACGAAGCACTGAAAGGCGTGGCAAAGATTGAAGAGAAAGCCATCAGCCACGCAGATTTCGGCAAACTGTTTGCATAATTTTGTAATTCCAAATCTGAAATGAGGATTCATTTCATTGCCATAGGCGGAGCCGCCATGCACAATCTCGCGATGGCGGTGGCAAGCAAGAAAGGGTACGTAGTGACCGGTTCGGATGACGAAATATTCGACCCGGCACTGACGCACCTTCGCGATGCAGGATTGCTGCCCGACGAAATGGGGTGGCATCCTGAGCGCATCACGCCCGATATTGACGCCATCATTCTCGGCATGCATGCCCGCGAAGACAATCCCGAACTTGTCAAAGCCCGCGAACTCGGACTGAAGATTTATTCTTTCCCGGAATATCTTTACGAGCAGACCCGCGACAAAATTCGCATCGTCGTTGGCGGTTCGCACGGCAAGACAACTACCACGTCCATGATTCTCTATGTGCTGCAGCGCCTCGGTATTGAAGCCGATTATATGGTCGGGGCACAAATAGAGGGTTTTGAGCGGATGGTGCGCTTGTCGGATACTGCCAAATACGCTGTTTTTGAGGGCGATGAGTACCTTACATCACCGCTGGATCTGCGCAGCAAGTTCCTGTGGTATCACCCGCATATTGCCATCCTGACCGGCATTGCATGGGATCATATCAATGTTTTCCCGACCTTCCCGCAGTATGTGGACACTTTCCGCAAATTCGTGCACACCATCTCGGACACCTTTATTTATTATGAGGGCGATGAGAACCTGCGCCAACTGGCAGCGGAAGCACCGAAGTCATTGAAATGCGTGCCATACCGCGAATATACAGGCAACGTGCCGATGCAGGTTTTCGGCAAGCACAATATGCAGAACCTGCAAGCCGCCATGCTCGCCTGCCATTTTATCGGTGTCGCACCGGATGATTTCTATCGTGAGATTTCCACCTTTACCGGTGCCAGCAACCGCCTCGAAAAGATTTGCGAAACAGAAACAAGTGTTGCCTACAAGGACTTCGCGCACTCCCCGTCCAAACTGAAAGCGACTGTCAATGCCGTGCGTGAGCGGTATCCGGACAAAGAGCTTGTGGCTGCAATGGAGCTGCATACATTCTCTTCGCTAATGGCGGATTTTCTGCCGCAGTACAAGGATTGCATGGCACAGGCAGACAAGGCATTCGTTTATTTCAACCCGAAAGTGATTGAGCACAAACGACTTACGCCCATTACTGCCGACGATGTACGCCAAGCCTTCGGTACAGACAACGTCGAAGTATTCACCGATAGTACCGCGCTCCAAAACCGCTTGAAAGAAGTGGTGAATGACAAAATCGGCAATCGTCCAATGACCAATGGTCTGGCTCTTCTCATGATGTCTTCCGGCACGTTTGACGGCATAGATGTACCCGCCTTTGCCAAGTCCCTGCTTGCCTGAAACAACTATGGCAGAGCATAATAGCATAGGGCAAAAAGGAGAGCAACTGGCAGCGGACGTACTGACCCAAAAAGGTTATAAGATTCTTGAGACCAACTGGCGTCTGGGGCATTTGGAGATTGATATTATCGCCGCTAACCGGAAAGAAATTGTTTTTGCGGAAGTCAAGACGCGCACTTCTACATTTGCAGGCACACCCGAAGAAGCAGTGGATGCAACCAAACGCCGCCACATGGTTACAGCCGCAAATGCGTATGTCAAATATCATCACGACACGCGGAATATTCGCTTTGATATCATCGGGATTCTAATGAACAAGTCCGGTGAAATCGAAGAAATACGGCATTTGGAGAATGCATTTCATCCGGCATTGAAAACAATACATTCCAGCTCATATTCCGGTCAATGGCATTGGCATCACCGGAAATAGCGCAGTTGCATAAATAAAATCTTGTTGTACCATTCATAAAAAGGAGGTCAAAATGCCAAAAATCGTCGTATTCACCGGAGCCGGCGTATCTGCCGAGAGCGGTTTGGGAACATTCCGCGACGCGGACGGATTATGGGAAAAGTATCGCATTGAGGATGTATGCACCCATGAAGCATGGCTGCGCAATCCGCAGTTGTGCGTCGATTTCTACAACGCGCGCCGTAAGGACACCCTGGCGGCACAACCCAATGCCGCACACTATGCCATCACGAAACTGCAACAGGCGATTCCATCGACTGAAATCGTCACGCAGAACATTGATGACCTACACGAGCGTGCCGGTAGCAAGAATATTGTGCATCTGCACGGTGAAATTACCAAATTACGCTCCGAAAACAACGAAACGGCCACTGTGCCGCTGAAAGGTTGGGAGCAGCACTATGGCGACAGACATCCCGACGGGTCGTTGCTGCGGCCGTATATCGTGTTCTTCGGAGAAGGGGTACCTTATTTCCCGCAGGCTTGTGCCTTGGCGAGCGAAGCGGATATAATGGTAGTTGTCGGCACCAGTCTCAACGTTTACCCCGCAGCCAGTTTGTTGCAATATTTGCCGGTTTCATCGACTATCTACGTCGTTGATCCGGGGATTCCCGAGTTCGGCATCTACCGTGACAGAATACAACACCTCCGGAAGAAAGCTTCCGAAGGTGTGCCTGAACTGGTGGATATGCTCATTAAGCGATATGCCAACTGATTATGCCTCATGGATGAGGCAGTGACCGGTCATTTCTGCCGGCTGCTTGATACCGAGAATGTGGCAAATGGAGGGAGCGACGTCCGCAAGGATGCCGTTCTCGCATGTATAGGGGAACTTGCCGTCCTTCTCCTTGCTGTCGGCAGGGATATACACGAACGGCACCGGATTGAGCGAGTGCGCCGTATTGGGCGTTCCGTCCGGATTCACCGCATTATCCGCATTACCGTGGTCGGCGATGATAATCACCTCATAACCATTCTTGCGGGCAGAGTTCACTACGCGGTCCACACAAATATCTATCGTCACTACCGCTTGTTGAATAGAGTTGTAAACGCCGGTGTGTCCCACCATGTCACCGTTGGCGAAATTGAGCATGATACAGTCATATTTCCCCGTATCCATCGCATCACACAATGCCGCTGCCACCTCCGGCGCCGACATCTCCGGCTGCAAATCGTACGTTGCCACCTTCGGTGACGGAATAAGAATACGGTCCTCGTTCTCAAACTGTGCATCACGGCCGCCGGAGAAGAAGAATGTCACGTGGGCAAACTTCTCTGTTTCGGCTATACGCAGTTGCTTCATGCCTGCATTTGCCACGATTTCACCGAGGGTATTCTGCACATTTTCCTTCGGGAAAAGAATATGCAAACCGGTAAAAGTGGATTCATAAGGCGTCATGCAGTAGTAATTCAGATTCGGAATAGTATGCATAGCATGTTCCGGCATATCCTGCTGCGTGAGCACGATGGTCATTTCACGAGCACGGTCGTTGCGATAGTTGAAGAAGATTACCACGTCGCCTTCCTGAATAGTTGTCAGCGGTTTGCCGTTGCGCACATGTACTATCGGTTTGATGAATTCATCGGTGACATCGGCGGAATAAGACGCTTCCATCGCCTCGTGCATGTTCTCAAACTGTGCACCTTCGCCATGAACAAGACAATCATACGCAATCTTCACACGCTCCCAGCGTTTGTCACGGTCCATGGCATAGAAACGCCCCTGAATTGTTGCGATTTCACCGGTAGTCTTGCGCATCTGTTCCTCCAATTCGTCTATGAATCCGATACCCGAATGCGGATCGGTGTCACGGCCGTCCATAAAGCAGTGTACAAACGTTCTGCCGTCCAGACCGTATTCCTTTGCGATTTGCAGCAGGAAGAATAAGTGATCCAGCGAACTGTGCACGCCGCCGTTGCTGGTCAAACCCATGATGTGCAGATTCTTGCCGGACTTCTGTGCCGTCGAAAAGGCGGAAACAATCTCGGGGTTCTGACGGATTGAACCATCCTTGCAGGCGCGGTTAATCTTTACAAGATCCTGATATACGACGCGGCCGGCACCGATATTCAAGTGCCCGACTTCGGAGTTACCCATTTGCCCGTCCGGCAAACCGACATTTTCGCCGGAAGCCTGCAGCTGCGAATGGGGATACTTGTCCAACAATGCTGTCCAGTGCGGCGTATTGGTGGAATAAATGGCATTGGCTGTTGTTTTTTCGCCGATTCCCCAGCCATCGAGAATCATCAGTAATGCTTTCATATGTGCTGTATTGTTTTATATCTGTTTCGTCTGATAAATCCGTTCCGTTTGCGGCAGTGGAACATTACGGCTGCAAAAGTACTGCTTTTCTGACAATTATGCAAATTATTTTGCATAAATAAACAAATTGCTGCGTTATTGGGCGGAAACAGCCGGTTATTCCGATGAGGAAAACGAAGGTATCCGCATAAGTGCCTCCTGGAATTGGTCTGCCGTGAGGTCGGAACGGGCTATCGTTCTGGTTTTATACGTATATACCGTGTTAATACTGCAATCCAGAATCTCCGCAATCTGCTCATTCTGTGTGACGCCGAGACGCATGAGCGCAAATATACGCATCGGGGTGTTCAGCAACTCGTTGGGTTTAAGTACATACCGTTCCCCTTCCTGCAGCAGATTATTGAAATCCTGCACAAATGAAGGGAACAACCCCAGCAGCATAGTGTCCATCTTACGGTCAAGATTGGCGCGTTGTATATGCGCATCAGTGGTGCGAGGGATAGTCATCAGTTCGTTATAGCGCCGGTCAATCGCGTTTTGCTTGACTTGCTGTTGGTATTTTTCTATGCGTGAAAGATAACGTGAACCGCTGACAAGAAAGGTGCCAAGCAGTTCTTCTTTGAGTTTGTTGGCAATAATCAATTTCTGGTTCATATCATGTATGGTGCGCTGGGCGGCGTGGATGGCTCTGCTTCGTTTAACGATAAAGCGCATGGCAAATCCCGCGCCGATGAGCAGTATAAACACAAAAATCAAAAGTACATAGGCAAGATGACGTTGCCTCAATAGTTCATCATTTTGTTGCTCCTCGATAATAGGCAGCAACTGCGAGATACTGATTTGCCGGTGGCGGGCATGATAATGGGTGGCGTCAGCCATGGCCAAACGAATATAGCGTTCTGCTGCAGCCGTTTCCCCTTGTTCATATAGAATCTCCGCTACCATTCGCAATGCCACCGTCTCATATGTGGAACTTAACATGTCGTATATGGCGGCATTTATATAGTGGTGTAGCGCGATGTCACTCTTTCCGAGTTGATAATTGGCAAAAGCCAATGAACTTTCATATATGGCACGTTCGTGTTCCGTACAGCGGCTGTCAAGGAGCGCCTCTTTCATACGCGCGATAGATTGTTGATACTGATGTTGCCGTAAATCAATAGCGGCAAGCGGATACCAGTATTGGGCTGAATCGGCTGGCGTGACATGGGAAAGTATTTGTTTGATATGCGTCACGGCAAGCGAGTCATATTGTAACGCCACTTCTCCGCCGGCATAATCAGCCATGTCCCAAAGCAGGCGCGCAAACGTGTAATAGTAGATATCCGGCAGCGAATCATACTTGTCCGACAGACAGGAAAGTACATCATACGCCTCCTTAAACAAGCCGCCGGACAGGTAAACAAACGCGCGCGCAGTGGCTGCCTCGACTTGATATTGGTCTCTCCCGAGCCTAATTGCCTCAGATTGCATTTTTTTGGCAAAAACAAGTGCAGTATCGTAATTATATGATTTATATTCTTCATAGATTTTTTTGTAATCCGAATAGGGGTTTTCAGAAGTATATACATGCGTCATCAGACGCTCAATTCTGGTACGCTTTGCCTGCTCTATATTAGGACGGCTGGCAATGGCATTATCCAAACGGAGTAAATCTTCGCTTACCGCATTATTATTGGCAAAAGAAGCAATACTGATACATATCGAAAGAACAGAAAAAAAGAGAAATCGTTTCATGGTAATGGCAAAATTTTCCGCAAAGGTACAAAAACAAATTTATATAACAAAATTTATATGGAATTTTTAGTATTTTTTCTTGATTTTTTCAATATTTTTTGTGTGAGTGCGCGAAAAGCAGTAATTTTGTGCTGCAAATTTGCAAAATACCATGAAACGTTTCTTCACCCTACTGACGCTGGTGCCGCTCTTCTTATCTTGCAATAGGTGGCACGTTCAATCTCCTGATGATTCTCTTCGATTTTGTTTGCGTTTGTCGGAAAGTAGAACTCCTGAGTACCGCGTGTTGCAAGATGGCAATGTGGTAATAGACTGGTCTAGTCTGGGATTGGTTTTTGCAGAACGGTCGCTTACCGATGGTTTTGCAATTACAGGGGCAAAGAAGTGTGTTGTTTCGGATCAATGGGAGACTGTCTGGGGTGAAGAACGTTTCATTTTGGATTCACATGCGCAAATGACGGTGCATATGCGTCATGTATCCGGTATTAAAATGGATCTTGTTATCCGTGTTTTCAATGACGGTTTTGCTTTCCGTTACGTATTCCCGGAACAAAAAACCAAGCAGCTGACGCTTTTGGATGAAGCGACGGCATATTGCTTCACAGCAGACCATGAGACATGGTCGATTGATTGGAGCACAGAATATTATGAGGGAATCTGGACCAGGTCCCCTTTGTCGGAAAAAGACACTATGTGTTCGCCTATCACGATAGAGCGCAGCGGTGGCGGATATGCTTTCGTACATGAGGCGGCGCTTACGGATTATCCCGCGCAGAACCTCTATATGGCTCACGACACGCTGAAAACCTATCTAACTCCGTGGTTGGAAGACGGACAGATTTCACCGGTCAAAGCACATCTTACACTGCCTTTTGAGTCTCCATGGCGTATGGTCGTTCTGGCACATAACCTGCCCGACCTGACAGCAAGCCGCATCATGCTCAATTTGAACGAGCCTTGCAAACTGGATGACACCTCATGGCTCAAACCTATGAAGTTTATCGGCATCTGGTGGGGAATGCACATGAAATCCATGACCTGGGAACAGGGGCCGAAACACGGTGCAACGACAGCGAATATGGAGCAGTACCTGCGTTTTGCAAAAGCACATAACATCCAGTCCGTACTGGCAGAGGGGTGGAACAAAGGTTGGGAGGATTGGAAATCTTTCTCGTTCACAGAGCCCTATTCTGATTGGGATATGGACTATTTGAGCCGGTTGGCGGACAGTCTGGGCGTACAGATTGTCGGTCATAACGAGACTGGTGGTAACGCTGCAGATTACGAACGCGCCTTGGATGAGATTTACGCCTACCATGCCGCACACAACATTCACGCCATCAAGACCGGCTACGTGTCGCCGGTAATACGGACTCTTGACGGACTGCAATTCAACAAAGGCCAGTCCGGCGTACGGCATTACCGTAAGGTCATCGAAACGGCCGCAAAGTACCGCATTGCCATTGATAACCATGAGCCGGTAATGCCGACCGGATTGCAACGCACTTATCCCAACCTCATGACGCAGGAGGGTGTGCGGGGACAAGAATGGAACGCCTGGAGCAAGGACGGCGGCAATCCGTGTAGTCACGTAACAGTGCTGCCATTCACTCGTATTCTCGCAGGGCCGGTGGATTTCACGCCGGGAGTGTTTGCCTTTGAGAATCCGGTAATGCCACAAACACGGGTGCACGCAACGCTGATGAACCAACTGGGACTGTTTGTCTGTTTCTACAGTCCCTTGCAAATGGCGTGTGACTTGCCGGAGAACTACATGAAGCATCCGGACGCATTCCGTTTTATTGAACAGGTGCCCTGTGATTGGGAACAGTCGCTGCTCGTGGACGGCAAGATTGGCGAGTTTTGCATTTTTGCACGGCAGGAACGCGGTAGCGAAGACTGGTATATCGGCGGCCTCAATGCCGATGAACCGCGTGATGCACAAATTCCGATGACCATGCTTGATGCGGACAAAACTTATGCGGCTACCATCTTTCGTGATGGTGAAAACGCGGACTGGAAAACTAATCCGTATGACTACGTTATTGAGGAGCGCACACTGTGCGCACGCGATACACTCCATATACACATGGCTTCCGGCGGAGGATTTGCCGTGAGTATTAATAGTAAATAGAAATTTGAAACAATAATATATTTATGAAGCGATTTTTAGTCATAGTAGCCGTGATAGGGCTCGGCATAAATGTTTCTGCCGAAGTCTTTCGGGGCACTATCCAGGATGCCTCAGGCGAACCACTCATAGGTGCCACCGTGCAGGTACAGGGAACAACTACCGGTACTATCACGGATTTTGACGGCAACTTTGAAATCGAGTGTGCCGCTGATGCACAATTGGAATTTTCGTATGTGGGCTACCAGACGCAGGTGCTTTCTCCTGCCGCGAACATGAAAGTGGTGCTCGCCGAAGATTCAGAGCAGTTGGAAGAAGTGGTAGTAGTCGGTTATGGTTCATTGTCGAAGAAAGAAGTGAGTTCGTCCATTGTCCAAGTCAGCCGCGAGCAGTTTAATCAGGGCGCAGTCTCTGATGCGATGGAATTGGTTGCCGGCAAAATTGCAGGTTTGAACGTCAGCAATGCCGCTGATGCCAACCCGAACGCTATGTCCTCTTTGCAAGTACGCGGCGCTACCTCATTATATGCGAGCAACGAGCCGCTTGTCGTTATTGACGGAGTAGCCGGCGGTGACATGCGCACCATCTCCTCGCAGGATGTGGAATCCATAACGGTGTTGAAGGACGCGGCCTCAGCGGCCATATACGGCACACGCGGTGCCAACGGTGTGATTCTGATTACTACCAAGAAAGGTACAGGCGAGGAGGGCAAAGTGGTCGCCACATACGACGGCTACGCGGCAATGAATATCGCTCTGCCGCACGCGGAAGTGCTTTCGCCGGATGAGTTCAGGCGTTCGCACCGCCGTTCGGATTATGGTGCTTCCACCGACTGGTATTCCTTGCTCACACGCCCGATTGGTTATACAACGAACCACTATGTGTCCGTGGATGCCAAAACAAAAACAGGTTATTACGGGGCAAGCTTGAACTTCAAACAAGGCAATGGTCTGGACCTCAAATCCGGGCGCCAGGAATACGGCGGCCGGTTCTCTATGGAGCAATACCTACTGAACCGCCATCTCCAAATCTCCGCTTCACTCACGGCACGCAAAGTCAATGAGCAGTGGGGCAATGACGGTTTGCTTGAGCAGGCGCTAACAATGAACCCGACGCTGCCTGTCTATAATTCCGACGGCTCTTTCTATCAGCCTGATTCACCTACGGGAGCTAGCAACCCTGTCAACGAATTGCTGAACATTAACAGCAATGGCGACCGCTGGTACGTTATGGGCAATGCCGATTTGAAGTGGAATATCTGGCGCAACGAAGAGCACGATGTCTCTACGCAAATCAGTTACGCGCTGCAATACAACGACCTCAAATCCAACTATTATGCACCTTCCACCACCGCCGGTTCTTATTGGGGCGGCTATAATGGCGATGCACATATTGAATATCAGAAGTACATGACCCACCGCGTGGAGTGGCTGGCTAACTATCAGATGTCTCTCGGCGAACACAGCCTCAAACTGATGGCAGGTTATTCGTGGGAGCGTTACACCAACGAAGGCATGTACCAGATGAACCGCGACTTTGATTACGACCAGCTCTTATGGTACGGCATCGGCAACGGTTCCTGGCTCAAGGACGGCAAAGCGGATATGTGGGCAAGCAAATCCGAGAGCACGCTGGTTGGCGTATTCGGGCGCGCGAACTACAGTTGGCGCGATATGTTGTTCGTTTCCGCCAGCATTCGTTATGAGGGCAGTACGAAGTTCGGTGTCAACAGCAAGTGGGGTGCTTTCCCCTCTGTCAGCGCAGCCTGGGAAATGATGCAGGCTTCGTTTATGGCACCGGCTAAAAAAGTCCTCAACAGCCTCAAACCGCGTATTTCATACGGTGTTACCGGACGAAGCGATTTCTCCCCCTACAAGTCCTCGCCGTCGTATATAAGCAGCGGCAGCATGTTCATCGACGGACAGTGGATCAACGGTTATACCGTCGCTTCCAATGCCAACCCCGACTTGCGTTGGGAGCGCTCCAGTTCGCTTAATGTCGGTATCGATTTTGAACTCTTCCAATCCACCCTGCGCGGTTATGTAGAGTTCTTTGACCGCCGTTCGCCCGACCTGCTCTACAACTATAATGCCCCCCAACCGCCGTACATGTACCCGACCATTCTCGTCAATGTCGGTACAACGCGAAACGTCGGTGTCGAGATATCGCTGGAGTATGATGTATTCAGCAAAACCGCCTTCAAGTGGACAACCGGCGTCAACTATTCCTATGGAACAACGCGCTTGATGACCATCTCGTCCGACATGTATCAGGCGCCTTACATTGAGCTTTATCAGAAACCCGGTGTCGGCTCGAACGAGTACTTCTTCCGCGTAGAGGAGAATCAGAAACTCGGTCAGTTCTACGGCTATGAATATGTGGGCACACTGGATGGTATGATGCTGGTAGCTGACAAGAACGGCAACGCCATTCCTGTCAGTCAGGCGGAAGCCGCAGATAAACGCTACATCGGCAACGGCATGCCGGAGCACTTCCTCTCATGGAACAACACGATGCGCTGGAAATGGTTTGACTTGAGTTTCCAGTTTAGCGGCGCCTTTGATTTCCAGATATTCAACATGCGCCGTTACGGAATGGGGCTCGCCGGTTGCGGTACGGATAATGTGCTGCGGTCGGCCTATCTTGAAGATGCCGAAACGACCCAGGGCGGTGGTGTCATTTCCAGTTTCTTCCTGGAGCGCGGCGATTACTTCAAGTTGGCAAATATCACCCTCGGCTATACCTTTGCCCCCAAGGAGCGCAAACTGCTTGAATCCATCCGTGTATATCTGACGGCGAAGAACGTGGTTACGTTCACCGGTTATTCTGGCAACGACCCGTCTATTGTTCCTTCTACAGGCCTGACACCCGGTGTGGACATCGCTTCCGCCTACCCGAGTGCCACCCAGTTATGTGCAGGTTTAACCTTGAAAATCCATTAATGCTATGAGAAAGACGATATATATTTGTTTGGCGGCGGTAATGCTGATGCTCACGGGCTGCTTCAACCTTGACGAGCAGATGTACGACCGTATTGATGCAGGCGATTTCTACAAGAACGAACGCAGTATTCAAAGTGCCATCGCGGCTATTTATGACAAAGCCGCACATAGTTATCAGGAGTATTTCTTCTACCTGCAGGAGTTCAGTGGTGACCAGGTTGCCTGGCGCAGTTGGAACGGCGGCGGATGGGGATATGACGAAGGCGACAAATTCGTTATCTCCACCCAGAGTTGGAGTCCCGAGGCAACGATTATCCGTCAGGCGTGGGAAAACGCATGGATGACCATTGCCATGTGCAACCAACTGCTTGATGACATGAGCAAACTCGACCCGAATGACCTGCAAATGACCGATGACCTCTTCCTGCAGTACGAAGCCGAAGTACGCACGCTGCGCGCGTGGGCGTATTATAATATATATGAGATATGGGGCGGTTCCCTGCCTCTGTGCACAGGTCCCTCATCTTCCGAGACGGCGCTCCCGCCTTCTGCCTCCGCGGAAAAAGGCTTTGCCGCCGGCTGCAAAACTATTTATGACTTCATCTGCTCGGAACTGGACGACTGTAACGCTGCTCTGCCCAAAGAAGACGGCAGCAACGCCACCCGCAACCGCATGAACCAGGGCGTTAATCGTATCCTCAAAGCGCGCATGCTACTTAATGCCAATGTCTTCATCGGACAAGAGAAGTTCACCGAATGCGCCACGCTCTGCGAGCAGATTGTCAAGGGTACGTACGGCTCCTACAGCCTGGCAACCGACTACCGCGACATCTATTCGATTACCAACACAAGCTGCCCCGAAGTGGTGTTTGCTATGCCTGAAGAGGTGGGGCACCTCAACACCGGCTGGATGCGAGACATGCCCTTCCTGCCCTATAATTACAAAGACTATTTCGGTGCCAGTTACGACCAGTCCGGATGGAACTGCGTCTGCTTGGCACCCTCGTGGGACAACTCCGGCAACAAGCGCCCCAACGGCGGAACGACCAACCCGAAATCTTTCCTCACGGACTATGGCGACAAGCTGGGCGCCGTCTATGAGCGCTTTGATGACCGCGACATCCGCAAGCAGAACTATGTCGTGCACGCTGACGGCACCTACGAAGGCATTTTCCTGATAGGCGAGATACGCGAGAACTTCGGCACAGGCGCTGCCCTCAAAGCCGATGCAGACCGCGACGGACAGCCACTCGTTTATGTCGATCAAGTCGGCACTTTCCTCAACCGCGGACGCAACCTCGAAGACGTCATGTCGCCGCGCTGGGGCGAAACAAACTCCGGCGTACGGCTTGTGCGTTATCCGATTATGCCCGAGCAGTTCGCGCAGGACTATCAGGACATTGACGAAGTCGAGTTCCGCCTCGCGGAGGTTTACCTCATGCTTGCCGAGTGCGCGATGCGCAAAGGCGAGGCAGGCAAGGCAAAGGACTATGTGGACAACATCCGCCAGCGCTATTTCACCGACTTGAGCGCGCTCAGCATCCCGGGTCCGGGCTACACAGCCTTTGATATGGACTGGCTGCTTTCCGAATGGGGCAAAGAATACCTCGCGGAGGGTCGCCGCCGCCGTACAGATCTGCGTCGCTTTGACAAGTTCACACAGGGGCAGTGGTGGTTCTTCGGCCGCGCAATGGAAAGCGGCGCACAGATTCCCGCAAAGCGTGACCGCAAGTACGAGTGGTTCCCGCTTCCCTCCACCGCACTGACAGTCAACACCGGTTTGGTTCAAAATCCTAATTATTAAGTCTTATGAATATGAGAAAGTTATCATCTATAGTCCTTCTTTGCTCCTTGCTCCTTCTCCCGGGCTGCAAGCACGAGGAGATTGTCTTCCCTATTGAGCAGCCACAGTTCGAGACCAAGGCGGGCAAGATTCTCATTGAAATCATCGCCCCGACGGAAACGGCCATCAGCAAGGACGTTATTTGCATCCAGGGTCCCTTCTCCGGCGGACAGCCTCTGGAGCTTGAACGGGCGGAATACATGGACTACAAATACGGCATTTACCTTGACCCTGCGACCTTCGCCAAAGGCAAGACCCTCGCGGACGGTTACTGGTTCACAAGTTCTTTGTCCGGCCGCGAAATGAGCGACCAAAAGACTGAAGTCAAGCACTACGAGACAGCCGCAGCAGGCGAGCGGATTGACCTCACGCTTACCCACTGGGAGATGTTCTTCAACGCCCACAACGGCCACGTCCTTTATGTCGAAGACCAAAGTTCTTGGTCAACGTTGTACCTCTACGCCTGGGCGGACGGCGAACCCGAGATATTCGGCGGATGGCCAGGCACTCCCGCGACAGGCACGGAGGAGATTGACGGCGTCGAATACACCTATTTCGACCTCATGTCCGATAACACCGGCAAAACATACAACTTCATCCTCAACGACGGCGGAGCGGGTCAGCAGAAAGACGCCGTTTCGCAATTCGAGATAACACGGGACATCTACCTTGTGCTCACGGACGACGCCTGCAAGGAGAAAGGTGCCTCAGTCGGACACCGTCTCTACGCCCTCAACCACACCGGCTGGCTCTCGATGTCGCTTTACGTCTGGGGCGACGGCGAGTTCATGGGCGGATGGCCCGGAAGCAAACCGCTCAAGACCCAAATCGAAGTGGCAGGCAACAAGTACGACGTCTTTGAGTTCCCCGCGAATGCCAACGACAAGAAGATTAACCTCATTTTCAACAACGGCACGGACAAAACCAAACCCGAGTCCATCCAACTGACGCTCGACAAGGACTATTACATCCAGGTTGTCGTGGACGGCGGCCCGAAAGAGATTGACCCCTACGGCGATATTATCAAGCCCGATCTGCCCGAAGGAAACATGGTTATCCACGCCACACAGCCCGCTTCATGGCCGAACCTCTTTATCTTCTCAAGCGGTTACACGAACGACTGGCCGGGCTCGCTCATGGACAAGGAGAAAGACAGTAACTATTTCTCCTTCGAACTGCCCCGTGGTGCTACTTTTGTTTTCTCTTCAGCCCCGATCGGCAACCAGACCGCCGAAATAAAGAACATCACGGATGACGCCTGGTTTGAACTGAACGATGACGGAACATACAAGCAAGTTAAGTAATATGAAAACGATATCTAACAGCGGCTTCAGCCGCGATCTAACAGCGTTAGCGGTTGCACTTCTAACAGCCTTGGCGGTCTGCCTCCCGGGCTGCAAGAAGGACGAAGTCAAGCAACCTACCACTATAGACGATGCCACGGCGTATGACGTGGACAACACCCATGCAGCCGGCAAGGGCGACCGCGTCATTTACGAACTCAACCTCTACAACTTCACCGCGGAGGGCACGTTCGCGGCGGCGGAACAGCAACTGGCACGCCTCTCCAAACTCGGCATCGACATCATCTGGCTTATGCCTGTTCAGCCGCGCGGACAGGGTGATTCCTCACGAGGCATAGCCAAAATCGGCACGCTCGGCAGCCCCTATTCCGTGCAGAACTATACCGCCATTAATCCCGACCACGGCACACTCGCCGACATGAAGCATTTTGTGGATGCCGCACACGCCGTGAACATCGAAGTGTGGCTCGACTGGGTGCCTAACCACACCGCGCCGGACAATGTCTGGGTCAAAGACCACAAGGACTATTACGTCCTCGAAGGCGGACAGCCCAAGACCGTACGTTATACCGACAACTCCGCACGCTACAGTGATGTCTGCCAGCTCAACTTCGATAATCCCGCCATGGTCAAAGCCATGACCGACGCGATGTGCTTCTGGGTTACGGAAACAGGCATCGACGGCTACCGTATCGACTTCGTTTCCTCACCTGCCATCGACAACGCATTCTGGGACGCTTGCATCAAAGCTCTCCGCACGGTCAAGGCAAACATCACCCTTTTGGGCGAAGCCGATTTTGACACCGACGAGAATAACCACCTCTTCAACGCCGGAACGGCGGACGGAGGCTTCGATTACGACTATGCCTGGGCGTTCAACGACAACGTGCAAGCCTTTGGCACCTCACGCAATGTGGCGTCCCTGCTTACCGCTTGCCAGCAGCTCGTCTCCAACACCCACTACGACAATATGGATCGCATGGTCTATCTCACCAACCACGACGACGGCGAAGTGAGCAACGGCAAAATCAACCGCCCGCACTACATCCTCAAGCTCGGCGATAACCTCGCGCCCCTCACCGTCCTCGAAATGACCTTCTACGGTATGCCGCTCGTCTTCAACGGACAGGAAATCGGTTATCCCGACTTGGCCGACAACTTCAACCGCACGCCGATTGACTGGTCCAAATCCGACCCGAAAATTCAGAACACCATCCGCACGCTCATTGCCCTCCGCCACCGTTACGCCTGCTTCCACAGCGGCGAAGCCGGAGAGCGTCCAAAAACGACCTTCCTCCAGACCAGTGCTGCCGAGCAGAACTCGTCCATCGCTTACATCAAGGAGAAAGACGGACAGAAAGCGCTGGTTGTACTGAACTTCTCCAAGGCGCAGAAAGTCACTATTTTCAACTGCCCCGAGGGCGAAGCGACGCTCGTGCTTGACAGCCGCACGATTGCTAATGGCCCCGCACAGGCAAAAGCCACACTCCAGGGCGAATATAACGGAAGCGTAAGCATAGATATGGAAAGCAAAGGCTACAAGGTCTTTGTCCTCCGATAACATTTAATAATTAACCACTTAAATCAAACAAAATCATGAAGAGATTCTCTACTTTCGCAGCTTTGGCGCTCGTCGCTCTGGCTGTAAGCGCGCAGACAACGCGCACGATTTATCTGGATGCAAACATCTGGGCGACCGATGACAACCCCGTGTTTGCTGTCCACGTTTGGAACACCGGCGATGAGGACGCTGCCGACTACTGGATGACCAAAGTCGATGGCAACATCTACAAAGCCGACATCAAGGACGATGCCACAAGCGCTATTTTCCTGCGCAAGAACCCTGCAGATCCTGAGGTGGAAACCAACATCTGGGGCGGCGAATGGAATCGTGCCGAGACATCCATCCCGACCGACAAGAACCAGTTCCGTATCACAGCCTGGCACGAGGGCGATGATGACAAGAAACCCAGTGTCGGAGAATGGGGCACCTACGGCGATACACCGTCCGACCCGCAGCCCGCTGACAAAGTGATTGTCAAGGTGAAGAAACCCGCTGGCTGGGAAAAGATTGCCGCTTATGAGTGGGCTACCGGCAAGAAAGACGTTGACCTGCTCGGCGCATGGCCCGGCACGGAGATGCAGAGCCTCGGCGACGACTGGTACGGCCTCCATGTTTATGCGGACGCGAACCTCATTCTGAACAATAACGGCAGCGGCGAACAGGCAAACGACTATGCCGTTAAGGAAGCTGTCTGCCTCGAAAACATCGCCAACAAACAGGACGTAAGCGTTACCACCGACTGCGCTTCCGTGCCCGACCCTACGGATGGCGGTACACCTCCTCCTTCTGACCCCGCAAAGGACATCACCATCAAAGTGAAGAAACTCGCTGACTGGGCTGGTCTCAGCATCTGGGCGTGGGGCAGCAAGGATGCCACATGGCAAGCACAGTTCACCGCTTGGCCGGGCGTACCTATGACCGCACTCGCTGATGACTGGTACGAGTTCACCGTTAAGGACGATGCTACCTTCATGTTCAACGACGGCGTAGAGGGCACCTCCAACAAAACAGAGGCTAAAACAAGCAAGGAGAACGCCTGCTACACCATCAACCCCGAGACACAGAAGAATATCGAGGAACAGGACGAGCACCCGCTCATTTCTGTGGACTGCTCGACTGTTCCGCAACCGGAGGGTGTAGAAGTTATTCGCGGTGGAGAGTCCTCTTCCCTTCAGGGAGGAGATAGAGGTAGGCTCATCTTCCACAACGGCCAACTCTTCATCATCCACGACGGCAAGATGTATAACGCCACCGGCGCAGAAGTAAAATGAGAAAATGAAAAAATGAGAAAATCGCTCCTCATACCGGCTTTGCTGTTCGCCGTGACGCAGGCTTTCGCGGCGCTCAATGTGGATAACACCACACCTATTACCGACAATAACCGCGTCATCTACGAACTCAATGTCTATGACTTTACCTCCCAGGGGACTTTCGCTGCTGCAGAGCAGCGACTGTCCGACCTGCGGAAGTTGGGCATCGACATCATCTGGCTCATGCCTATATTCCCCAGAGGCGTGGAAGGCAAAATAGGCTCGCTTGGAAGTCCGTATGCGGTGCGTGATTTTCAGGCTGTCAATTCCGCACACGGTACACTCGACGACCTCAAATCGTTTGTCAACACGGCACATGACCTCGGTATGAAAGTCTGGCTCGACTGGGTGCCTAACCACACCTCGCTCGACCACCCCTGGACGACCTCACACCCCGAGTATTACTACCGCGTGAACAATGTCATACAGCACCCCAACAACTACGGCGACGTCTATCAGCTCAACTACAAGGGCGGTTCAGGCCTCAACGACGCCATGATCGCCGCCATGAAGTACTGGGTCAACGAAGCCGACATCGACGGCTTCCGCTGTGACTACGTCTCGTCCACTTACATTGGCGCAGCTTTCTGGACAACCGCCATTGCGGAATTGCAGAACAATAACAAATCCAAAACGGTCGAGTTCCTCGCAGAGGCGGACTTCACCTCCAACGATGTCAAGGAAAACCACTACAACACCGGCTTCAAGTACGACTACGCCTGGGGCTTTGCGGAGGCCATCAAATCCGTCGGCACAGGCACGTCGGCCAACGCACTCAAGGACGCTGCCAACAACATGATTAACACCCTTAATCAGAAGTACAGCGGCATGAGCCGGATGACCTACATCACCAACCACGACGACATCGGCAACAACTTCTCGTCCAACTACCTCACCAAGTGCGGCAGCAACGTCGCCCCGCTTACCGTGATGTACTTCACCTTCTGCGGAATGCCCCTCCTCTACACCGGACAGGAAATCGGACAGACCAAAATCCTCAATTACTTCAACCGCAACAGCATCGACTGGAACACTGTCAACACCCCCATTCACAACACCATCCGCGCGCTTATAGCCCTCAAACACACCCTTCCCGCACTCGCGGACGGTACGATGCGAAGGTGCTGACCACCAACAACAGTTCGGTGCTGGCTTTCGAGAAATCCAAAGGCGACAACATCGTCCTCGTACTGCTCAACCTCGGCAACTCTGCGGTCGATGTAACCGTCTCCGGCGTTACGGCGGGCGCATACACACGCATGCTGGACAGCAAAACCATCAGCACAGGCTTCACTACGACTGATGTCACGCTGACCGCTTCGCCATCCATTCATCTGGAGGCGAAAGGATACCAAGTCTATTCCAACTACGGCAACTTCGATTCATACCGCCTTTATGTGGACAACAGAACATCCTGGGCGACCTTTGACCTCTATGCCTGGGGCGACACAGAGTTCTTCGGCAAATGGCCGGGAGAAACAGCGCCGCCTACACTCACAAAGGACGGCATTACCTACAAGGTCTATGAATATGCCGTGGCGAAGGGTGCCAAGTCGATGGTCATGCACCTGATTTTTCACAACAACGTCGGCGAGGGCAAACCCGGGGACTACCGCCAGCTGCTCGACATCATGCAGACTGGTAACCATTACATCACCGTCCGCGACGACGGCACTTCAGTCTCCACTGACCTCGAAGAAGTCATACAATCTTCAAATCCTCAAATTTTCAAATCTTCAAATCGAAAATTTATTCAGGGAGGTCATTTGCTGATTATTCGTGACGGAGTGATTTATACTGCGTTGGGAAACAGACTGTAAGTAAAAACGCCTTTTTGGTAACATTTTGATAGTTAAAAATTGAAAAATTTCGAAGCCGCCATCAAGCCGCCAAGAAGCCGATTTTCGGGTGTCGTCACCTCGGTATCAAAATGTCACAAAAATACCCCAAAAAATAACAAATTGTCAAAATCAACAATATAGTTGACAATCATTATTAACCTTAAAAATTTTATACCTATGAGAAAACTAATCTTTTTTATGCTTGCTATCCTCTATAGCAGCACAATCGTTGTACAAGCAACTGATTATTACGTTGCGCATAGCGCCGAATTAGGCGGCTATACATGGAGTAATAACAAAGAGCTAATGACTGACGCTGGCGATGGATCATATTTTCGCACTTACTTTGCTGTGCCCGCTAATTCTATTGCATTAAAAGTTACAATGGATGGAGGTTGGGACAATCAACTAAACTATGCAGCTCGTGATGAAGCAGCATCAAATGTAACATTAACCGAGGGTAATGATAATAATATATGTTTTACGACTTCATCTTTGCAAAATGTTACAGTTTGGTGTAACTCAACTAAAGTTTGGATTGTAGTATCAGACCCTAAATTTGATGTGTTGAATGGTGCAAAAGTTATGTTCTACTATGGTTCTCCAACAGGATGGACTAATCGAACAATGTACTTTTTATTAGAAAATAAGACTCCGGATGAAAATGGATACGCATTAAGTGGATATGCACAAGAATGGAAATCAGGGTCGTATTCTGCGGTAGGTTTGTATCCCCTTAATTCTTCAGCCAATTATAGACTTTCTAATAACAATACATGGTCTGGTAATGAAAAAACAGGGTTGGCAGCAGGCTGTTTTGCTGATATGAGTGGAGATGTCACCCAGAATAGTTCTTTTGTTTGTACATTAGGCTCGACCTCTTATTCAATGAATCAAGGCGATGCTTCTGTTACGGTTACTTCTACAGTTAGCGGAACTTCTGGATTAGGATTATCCTATACTTTGGAGCACTATTATATTTCTATAGACGGAACAACGTGGTCGGTGTTTGACCCATCAAGCACAAGCAGTCTCGCACAAGGCTCCTATACCATTAAAGCCCTTGCAACGGATGGCCATATTTATTTAGTATCCACTAATTCGGCTACATTAACAGTTAATCCTCCTGCCGCTGGTTCGCACAATATAACTGCCACAACCGCCACTAAATGGACGTATGGTTCATTACCCGGTTCTGAATTAACAGGAGAAACAGTTGAATTTACTGTTACTCCATTCGAGGGATATACTGTTGAGGTTACGAGCTCAGATGCTACTATCACAAAGAATGGTAATACCTATAGTTTCACAATGCCGGATAACGATGTTGCTATAACTGTTACTCCAACAGCATTGTCATATAATATAATCTATCCTGCATCTCCTTCACATTACACACTTGCTGGAGGCAATCCGGCTACTGGAAACACCGATGCTACCATTAACTTTACGGCTACGCCGGATGCTAATTACTTCTTGGCTGTCACTGTAAATGGTGTTGCTGTAGAAGGTGTGAATAATGTATATTCGTTCACAATGCCGGCGGAGGCGGTAACGGTAGCAATTTCAGCTTCAACTTATCGTTCGTTTGATGGCTCCACTCCGATATATCTCAACGGGGCAGCAGTCAGCTGGTGGTTAGATGCAGGTGCCGTTCAGAAAGCTACCTTTACAAAAAGTGACGAGAGTACAATTGTAGTTACCGGAGTTTTGGAAGAAGGAAGCGTTTATGCATATATTCCTGAAGCTGGAGCATATAAGTCAGTTCAATTCTCTCGTCATAATCCAAGTAACGTATCAGAAGATTGGGGACATACTGACCATATTTCATTAATTGGAACTGATGCTAATAATTATGTCAATTCATTCGCTCAGAACTCAACGGAAGCAACTTGGTCAACCTTTACTCCTACGCCTTCTTATACCTTTACAAATGGTACAACTATCTATATTGACTTTACTGCAATGACCGAGGGTGCGACGGGCGTTAATTATCCAAATGCTAACGAAGCTACTCTTGGTTGGAAAGGAGATGGAGCAGGAACAGTTATTCCGGTTACCTTTACTGCAAATGTCAAATGGATAACGAATCAAGTCTTTATCAAAACAGAGAAAACAGATTGGGCAAATCAGAACTTTATCATTCCAGGTACAGGGAATAACTGTGTTGTAGTTGCCGCTGATGGTGCTTCTTATTCTTGGACGACAATAGTACCGCCGCCTCCTACAATAGCATTACACAGTAACTTGACTAATCCTGAATGGGAATCAAGTGCCGACTTTACTGTTGCTTCAGGCAACGCTACGGCTTCTCTGACAATGACGATTAGCCAAGGCAATTCATACGAATTCGGTGTTAAGGTTGATGGCGATTGGCGCTCCAATGGTTCTGCCTTCGATCGCTTCAATAATTCTGCCGCTATTCCGGCAGGTAATACAAGCAACTGCACCTTCGTTGCTGATGCTACCGGAGACTACACCTTTACTTGGACATACGCTACCAATACACTTAGCGTGGAATATCCGGAAGCTCTGTCTGTGGCACTCACTGGCTTGGCTGCTTCCCAATTCGTGGGAGACGTAGTTACTGTAGGTGCATCCTCTAACTTGACGAACCCGTCCTACGTATATCAGCTCAAGATAAACGACGGCGAATTCGCTGCTCTGGCAACCAATCCTTATACTTTTGCATCGGCAGGTACCTATACTTTCAAGGTAACCGCAACCGGTGACGAGGGTAGTGTAGCGGCAACGAAAGAGGTAGCGGTTTACGCACCCCTTACCCTCTACTTCATCAATAAAGACGCTTGGACAAATCCGACGGCTTACGCTTACGGTACCGGTGATATCAAGAATGCTGCTTGGCCAGGAGAAGCTATGACTGCCACAGGTGATGCAACAGCCGGGCATAGTTATGGTGTTTACTCCATAATAATCGCTAAAAATAGATATAGCAATATTATCTTCAGTGACAATGGTGCAAACCAAACAGGAGACTTGACATTTGATGAGGCAACCCCGTACTACTACAACGGCGCATGGTATGCTACATTGGCCGAATGCGATCCCGCATCTGCTGATGTAACTTATCACCTCTATGTTCGTGAATATGTAGGATGGACTGATTTTTATGTATATGCTTGGGGGGATAAGGACTTCTTCGGCGGATGGCCGGGTCAGTTAACACCGGATAATACAGCTACTATTGATGGTGTTACCTATAATGTCTATGACTATGAGGCACCTGCAGATGCTGCAATACAGATGCACCTTATCTTCAACAACAATGGTCCTGGTGAGGGGCAAGAGGGAGATTATCGTCAACTCCTTGACATCACCACCGCAAAGAACTGCACGATTTCTGTCAATGACTTTGCCGCGTGGGAAGGACTTGCCGGAGAGAAGCGCTTCCGTCCGTGCTTACCGCTTGCACATGTATATGGCTACCAGTACAATGAATATGGAACAGTTGGCGACGAGTGGCCGGGTGCAGAACTTACACCTGATGCAGAAGGATGGTATTCGTACGTAGTAAGCAAAGGTGGAACGGTTATTTTCAATAATGGTACAGGCGCTGACGCTATGCAGACCGGTGATTTTGCTTATACTGATGCAGACCCCGTTGCTGATGAGTGTGCTGCATGGCACGGAGTGATTAACGTGTCCGGCGAACCTGCTAAAACGTATATGTTCACAGAAAACGATTGTGATGCTACTTGTGCTCCTGTTGTTAACTATACCCGCGAGACTGTTTCGGGACGTTATGGCACAATCTGCTTGCCGTTAGAGGATAATACCATTGCGACTGTGACCGGCGCAACCGTATATAGTATTGCCGGTAAAGAGGAAGGTAAAGGACTTTATCTCGAACCTGAGTCACGTATGGTGGCAGGCAAACCGTACTTCTTCTTGGCAAACGGTAGCGAACTGAATATACACTATCTGCCAGCAGAAAATCCTTCCGCTACATATAGCAACCTCGGATTAGTGGGTAACGCAACCGCAACCAACTTGCTCGTTCTGGATAATGATAATAACTATATCCTTTATAATAACTTGCTCTACTTCGTGGATAGCGAAGCTTACGCTGGTCCATATTGCGCATACGTGGCTTGGAACGATGTGCCTGTAATGAGCAATCCGTCAATGGCGCCGAGTCACATGAAGCTTTTGGGTGTTCGCTCAACACCGACTTCGATTGAAGTTGTTGGCCTTGAAAATGCTGATACCCGCAAAGTGCTTATTGATGGTCAGTTATATATCATCCACAATAATCAGATGTATAATGTAACCGGTCAAATTGTTAAATAATAATTCGGAGGAAACAACTATGCAAAAGAAACAATATTGCGCACCGAGCGTGCAAAGTTATACGATGGTAGCTATGACACAACTGCTTTATGGCAGTCCGAATTTAGGTCTTGGCGGTTCAACCAGTAGCATCAGTACAACGCCTATTATCGGTCAATAACCCGCCTTACAAGCGTTATATACAGAAAACGGCATCCTTTCGGGTGCCGTTTCTGTTTCGTGGTGCGTTGTTGTCCGCTTTGCCTTATCGGTTGGCATACATGGATTCGTAGTATTTCTCGTACTCGCCGGAAGTGATGTTGTCAAGCCACGGCTGGTTGTCCAAGTACCACCGGACGGTGCGCTCAATGCCCTCCTCGAACTGCAGGCTCGGCTCCCAGCCGAGTTCTTCCTTTAGTTTCCGGCTGTCTATTGCATAGCGCATGTCGTGTCCCGCACGGTCCGTCACAAACGTAATCAAATCCATATCTTCGCCTTCCTTGCGCCCGAGAAGACGGTCAACCGTCTTGATTACAACTTTGATGATATCAATGTTCTTCCACTCGTTGAAGCCGCCGATATTATAAGTCTCCGCCACTTTACCCTTGTGGAAAATGAGGTCAATCGCCCGTGCATGGTCTTCGACAAAGAGCCAGTCCCGCACGTTCTCGCCCTTGCCATAGACAGGCAGGGGTTTGCGGTGACGGATGTTATTGATGAAGAGCGGAATAAGCTTCTCGGGGAACTGGTAGGGTCCGTAGTTGTTCGAGCAGTTGGTCACGATGGTCGGCATACCATACGTGTCGTGGAACGCCCGCACAAAGTGGTCGGACGAGGCCTTCGACGCGCTGTAAGGACTGTGGGGATTGTACTTCGTTGTTTCCTCAAAGAAATCCTCACCATAAGCGTAGTGGTGCTCCGCAGAGGAAGCGGTGGTCGTGAAGGGCGACTCCAGTCCCTCGGGGTGCGTGAGTTGCAAAGCACCATAGACCTCGTCGGTGGAGATATGGTAGAAACGCTTGCCCTCGTACTTCTCCGGCAGGCTTTCCCAGTACAGTTTCGCCGCCTGCAGCATGCTGAGCGTACCGAGTACGTTCGTCCGCGCAAAGGTAAAGGGGTCCTTGATGGAGCGGTCTACATGACTCTCCGCCGCCAAGTGGATAACGCCGGTGACGTGCTCCTGCTGCATGAGGGCGTAGATGGTGTCAAAATCGCATATATCCGCCTTGACAAAGCGGTAGTTGGGTTTGTCCTCGATGTCCTTCAGGTTCGTCAGATTACCCGCATACGTGAGTTTGTCCACATTGATAATGCGGTACTCGGGGTACTTGTTCACGAAAAGCCGTACAACATGGCTGCCGATGAAGCCGGCGCCGCCGGTGATGATAATGGATTGCATATATGTTTATATTTGTTGTTTACCAGGTTATGGATGCCGCCTTCGTTTTGAAGAAGTTCGACTCGCTGTTCTTGCCGTTTCCTACCCCGCCGGTCAGCAGCCGGTAATTCGGGCAGGAGCTCCAGGTGGCGGGACGGTCCTGCATGACGTTGTCCTCGCCGGTGTCGTTGGTGATGTAATCGCGTATA
Organism: Paludibacteraceae bacterium; assembly: GCA_905233925.1. Taxonomy (GTDB): domain Bacteria; phylum Bacteroidota; class Bacteroidia; order Bacteroidales; family Paludibacteraceae; genus Colicola. The sequence continues at coordinate 21,224 of CAJOFV010000003.1, read as the reverse complement.
AGGCTCTGCATGTGCGCCACGCGCGCCGAAGCCGCAGCAGGCTCCATCAGATCTGAAGAGGTGGCGATCTGCTTGATATAGGCCTTGTACTTCTCCTTGAAGGCGTTTATCGACATCACCTTGCGCATGAGAATGCGGTCTCCTTCGAGGCTGCCCCAAGTGAGCATATTGTCCGTGCCCGGATTACCGTAGTTGTCCTGCCCCGTGCCGAGGGTGTTGTCGTAGTCGAAGGGCACGAAATAGAAGCGGTGCTGGCTGTCGAAATAGAAATAGAAATTGTTCTGGTTCTTCCAGTAGTCATCCCACATGCCGACCATCACGTTCACCGCATACGCGCGGAGGAAGAGGTCTACATCCATGTGCTGTTCGAGCCAGGTCTGCAACTCAGTGCTGCCGGACTTGAGCGGGGTCATGCCGTTGATGAAGTCGCACAGCTCCGCCTTTGCCGCAGCCAGTTGCTCCTTGTTGCTCTTCAGGTTATAGGCATAACGGAGGCCGTAATCGTCCTGCAAGCCCATTTTGCTCTGGTCTGCCGAACTGAGGTCTGCGCCCCATCCCGCTTTCCACAGGTTACCGTCCTTGTCAGGTATTTTGCCCGCGTGGTAGAGCGCGTCCAACCAGCCCTTGCGCGGGTTCTCAATCATCGTATAGACGCCCATATAGACTGGTTTGCTGTCACCCTGAATGTATATGGTCAGACGGCAGAAGGATGCTAACGGAGCCGACCATACGCCGAAACGGCGGAAGAGGTCATAACTGAACGCCTCGCGCACATAAGAGGGGTCTGTTGCCGTCCATTTGAGGATGATACGATCCATGCCGAAGAAGCGCTCGCCGGTGTCGTATTTGGTGAAGCGTATGCCGAAGTGCGCGCGGTGGAAGGGAGCACCGTTCTGGTGCTTCTGACCGGTGGAGGACTCGGGACGGCGGCGGGTTGTGTTGCCGCGCGGACGCAGTCCCACGCTGTCGCGGGTGTAGGTCACGCCATTCTTCGTGAACTCGAACGCGGCAGGCACATAGAGACCATTATCCTCCCACTGGTCGAAATTGGAAAGATAGGTGTTCCAGTCCGCCTCGGTCAGCGTCAGTTTGATTTGCGGCACCGCCTCGATATCAAACAGATAAGCGAGGTCGCGGTGCGTGGACGGGTCATCCGGCGTCGGGTCTGGCGGTGGCGGCGGAGGCGTAATGGTATCGGGCGGCAGAACGGTACTGTCCTTTGGCGCAATAGAGTCATTGCCGGTCTGTTCGTTCACGGGCTCGTTGTGCGGCTCGCAACCGTACAGCACCGCAAGAATCGCAAAGCATATAAACAGGGCACGCTTTTTCATACTACAAACTGGATTTCCTTGAAGTGGTACTTGGTGTTATTTATGATTAATTCTCCCTGCTCTGTCACGTCGGTGATGGTGCCTTCAAAGGCGTTGTCCGGCATGGTTGTGAGCACCCGCGAGGGCGTCAGACTGACCGCCCGGCGCGCATAAAGCGCCTTTTGTCCGAAGCGGTAAAGCACGGAGATATAGTGTTCTTTGAGTGTTTCCGGTTTCGAAAGAAGTGCCATTTGGGCGTTTACCGCCTCGCAAAGGGCATCATAGACGGCCGGCAGGTCATAGTCCTTGCCGGTCAGTTGTTTCACGGAAACGGGATTGGGTGCGCCCGCTTGCCACGCGGTCTGGTTCACATTCAGACCTATTCCCGCAATTGCTTCGGCTACCTGTCCGTCCGCAAGGGTACTTTCAATCAGTATGCCGCAAATCTTCCTGTCGCCCACGTAGATATCGTTCGGCCACTTGATGGTGACCTGCTCCTCCGGCAACAGTTTGGCAACTACGTGCTGCACGCCCAAGCTGACCGCCATCGTCATCCGGAACTGCTCTTCCGCCACCACAGAGGGTTTCAGGAAGCGCAGCGACATGAGGACGTTCTTCCCCTGCTCGCTCTCCCACGAGTTGCCAGCCTGACCGCGTCCCGCTGTCTGCCACGTGGTCCAAACAGCATCACATTCAGGGTGCTGCTTCAGCCAGTCGTTGGTGCTATTTGTTTGACTGATAAACATCCAGTAAATATTGCTGAATAATCGTTTGTACGTTCCGCGCCTTACCCTGCGCGCTGTTCACCAGGATAGCGAACACCCATTGTCCGCCGTTTGGCAAGTCAATGTAGCCTGCAAAGTTCTTCGTGCCCGCAATTGTGCCGCTCTTGGCATGAATCTTGCCCTCCAGTTCCGTGCCGCGGCACAGACTGCTTAACGTACCTTTGCCGCCGCTGACGGGTAGTGACTGAAGCCAAATATCACGGTTCTTGCTGCGGTTCATGTATTGCAGCAACTGTACCAGCGTCTCGGCGCTGACGGCATCCTGCGGCGCGAGACCGCAGCCGTCCTTGATAAGCGCGCCTTTCGTGCTGACACCGCGCAGACGCCAGAACTCGCGCACGACCTCGCAAGCGTTGTGAATCGTGCCGGGCTTGCCGTAGTTCAGACCCAAATAGCGGAAAATAGACTCCGCGTACAGGTTATTGCTGTAGATGTTCGTCTCAGCTCGGACTTGTGCTCGTATATCACATTCCGTACGCCAAGATCCAGCCCCCGCTCCGCCATGTACGAAGCCGGTTCGGTAACGGTTACTCCCGCCTCGTTAAGATACTTGGTCAGGTGCGTCGCCAACAGCCAGCCCGGATTAGGGATGTCGCTCCTTACGCCGAACTGCCCACGATTACTGGGCACGCTACCGGTAAGATAACGCTCCGCAGAATACGGCAGACCGTGTACGTACGCGCCGTCGTAGGTTATCTCCGTGCAACGGATATGATTGATTGTCTTCAGCCCCGGATAGTCCGGCTCCAGACGTATCACGTCCGCCACAGAGCCCACAGGACCGCTCTTGAGCACGATATTCAAGGTGTTGCTCATGTAGTTCAGCGCAAAGATACCGGGGGCATAGTAGTTGCCACAGTCCTCCCACAGCCAGTTCGGATTGGTTGCATCACCGTCCAGCAGGCTCATGTCCGCGATGACGGCACCATTGATGGCACGGATTCCAGCCGCCTTAATCGCCTTAATCCACCGGAACAGGAAGGCCTGCGTACCTTTGAGGTTACCTAACGACGGGTCGCAACCGCCGCGGATATACAAATCGCCCATCAGTACGCCGTTTTCAATCGTGCCCGTGTACTCAATGGTGGTTGTGAAGCGGAAGGAAGGACCTAACATCTCCAATGCGGCACCGGTCGTCAGCAGCTTCATCACACTGGCGGGCGGAACGACGTTCTCGGGGCGGTGCTGGTCGATAATCTTCCCTGTCTGCGCGTCCTTGATAAGAATACTGATATTCGCCTGCTCACAAACGGGATTATCAGTCAGCAGGCCGATTGCCAATAATATAGTCGCTAAAATCTCCATACTAACCTACGGTTCCCTCCAATGACACTTGCAACAATTTCTGTGCCTCGACTGCAAACTCCATCGGCAGCTTGTCCATCACCTCCTTGGCATAGCCGTTCACAATGAGCCCGACCGCGTCTTCCGTACTGATACCGCGCTGGCGGCAGTAGAAGAGCTGTTCCTCCGAAATCTTCGAAGTTGTCGCCTCGTGCTCGATGGTAGCCGTCGGATTGGCAATCTGCATGTCCGGGAAAGTGTGTGCGCCGCACTTGTCGCCTAACAGCAGCGAATCGCACTGGGAGTAGTTACGCACGTTGTCCGCACCGCTTACCACCTTAACCAAACCGCGGTAACTGTTCTGCGAGTGCCCCGCAGAAATACCCTTGCTGATAATGCGGGAACGCGTGTTTTTACCCAGATGAATCATCTTCGTGCCAGTATCCGCCTGCTGCCAATTGTTCGTCACCGCCACCGAATAGAATTCAGCGGAAGAGTTGTCGCCCTTGAGGATGCAACTGGGGTACTTCCATGTAATCGCCGAGCCTGTCTCCACCTGCGTCCAACTCAGACGGGCGTTCCGGTGTGTGATGCCGCGCTTGGTCACGAAGTTATATATACCGCCTTTGCCGTCCTTGTCGCCCGGATACCAGTTCTGCACGGTTGAGTACTTGACCTCCGCATCGTCGTGCACAATAATCTCCACGATAGCGGCATGCAGCTGGTTCTCATCGCGCATGGGTGCCGTGCAGCCCTCCAGATAACTGAGGTAGGCACCCTCGTCAGCAATAAGCAGCGTCCGCTCGAACTGCCCCGTATTTCCTGCATTGATGCGGAAATACGTGGACAGCTCCATCGGACAGCGTACGCCCTTCGGGATATACACAAACGATCCGTCAGAGAATACGGCAGAGTTCAGCGCCGCATAGAAATTGTCGCTATAGGGCACCACCGAACCGAGATATTTCTTTACCAGTTCGGGGTGCTCTTTGACCGCCTCGGAGATGGAGCAGAAGATAATGCCCTTCTCCGCCAGCGTCTCGCGAAACGTGGTCTTGACCGACACAGAGTCCATTACCGCGTCCACCGCCATGTTCCCCGCCAACGCGGCACGCTCCTCCAAAGGGATGCCGAGTTTGTCGAAGGTCTTCATGATCTCGGGATCTATCTCGGTGTTGGTTTTCTCGGACTTTGCTTTCGGCGCGGCGTAATAGGAAATAGCCTGGAAGTCAATATCGGGAATAGTCAGGTGCGCCCACGTCGGCACAGGCATGGTCAGCCATTTGCGGTATGCCTTGAGGCGGAACTCCAACAGCCATTCCGGCTCGCCTTTCTTGGCAGAAATAAGCCGGATGACATCCTCGTTCAGCCCGCGACTGATAATGTCCGTCTCCACATCCGTCGTGAAGCCGTACTTATAGTCCTGCGAGGTAATGTCCTGAATAATATCCCGATTGGTATCTTCCATGTTGTATTTAGAGCATGACTTTCTTGTTGCCAACAAGGTAAAGACCTGAAGGCAAATTGTCAATGCGGGTTACATCCTCATCCAGCATCACGGTGCGAACCAACTGACCCGTAGCGGAATATACATTGAGCGACTGACCCAACATCTGCTGCGGCACAATAAGCATAATCGCACCCTGGTAGGTGAATATACGCAAATCCGCCAAAGCAATATCCTCAATTACCGAGGTTTCGGGCGCGCAAATCGCCGTTACTTTGGAGGTAGCTTTGATAGAACCCTTGTTCTCACCGGAATAGAGGTACTGGTTCTGGAACTTGAGGTCGGCGGTCTGGTTACCGCTGCCGTCATTCCAAATAATCATCCAGGAGTCATCAATCTCTTTGGCTGCCTCAGGCACGACAAACTTATAGTTGCCGTTACCGAGCGAGGTGGCTTTCTGACCGGGCCAGTTACCGCAAACCTGAACGGTACTACCGGTACCCGTGTGCCAGATATAGCAGTTGATAGAGGTGCCGAAGTCGCTGGATTTGGTGAAGAATACGGCGCGTTCGTTAGCATCGGCCAAGCAAGGCTCAACTACGGTGCCGCCGCCACCGCCACCGCCACCACCCGGGTGCTCCGGATCGTCGGTAAGTTCCATCTCGGTACCGTCCCATTTGGGATCGGGGATGTTCTTTGCGGAAGAAGTATAAATGTATTTGCCGTCCTCACCGATTTTACCGGGAGCAGGTGTCTTGGTGGTCGAAAGGACATATACGCGGAGGTTACCCTTGCCGGAGCAAGTAATGGAAAGCTTGTTGTCCGTAACGGTCTTGACATCGCCGGTTACACAGTCGGTGTAAGTACCGTTGAGAATGTTCGTGAAGGAAGCATTTCCGCTGATGCAGACGAGTGCATAACTGTCGGTGTTAGCATCGGTATAGCGGCGTTTGAAAGCGAACGAGCCGGAGCAGCCGTCCACAGAATACTGTCCTTTACGGAGCGCAGGAACCGCCATACGAATCTTGCTCAGACGCTGGATGTGCTGTGCGAGCGGGTGCGACAAAGATACAGCCAAGTTGCCGGAAGCGTCCTTGTACTCGGCAAAGTCAGTCGTTGTAATATCACCCTTAATATAGCCGCCGAAATAAGCACGGCCGGAGTTTTGCAAAGCGATGTTAGTGCCTTCGTCAATGCGTTTGCCCTTCTGGAACTCTACCTCGGAGCCATAGAACACGCACGGAATACCACGGTGAGTGTACATGAGCGAGAGGTTCTCCGCCCACGTGTCCTGCGGTTTGGAGAAGCGGTTGTCCTGCACCTCATCGGGAGCATAGTCGTGGGAGTCCACATAAACGACGTTCCAAGTAGCATCGTTGTAGTACTTGTCATTAGAGGGTTTCGCCACATTCCATGCGCCGGAAGCGCTTGAGAACTGCCAGTGCTCGGTAAAGTCAATGACATTGAGCCCTGAAGCCTTGGAATAGTCAGGTGTGTGGTAGTCATTGCCGCTAAGCAGTGCATTGTTGGATGTGGGCTGACCGGACAAACCGCCCAAGTCATCATTAGCCTGTTGCCAAACGGATTTCCAGTTGGTGTGCGAGTCGCAAGCTGAGCCCTCCATCTCGACGAGATTGTCCCACGAAGATGCCTGGTTATCCCAAGAATAGCTCTTGGATTCAGCCCAAGTATAATAGAAGGGTGAGAGGTTGGAGTGCTCCCGATAGAGAATACTGCTATAACGCGCGCACACCTCCGCGAACATATAGAAAGGAGTACCGCCGCGCTTCTCCTTGGCTGCTTCACCCGCCGCGATGAAGGCAGGGATAAACGCCTTGTTGAACGACAAGCGTGGAATATGTCCGCCGGTATCAATACGGAAACCGTCCACACCCATGTTGATGAAAGTGGTGTAGCACTTAATGAGGTAGTTGTAAACAGCGGGGTTCTCGGTATTAAGGTCCACGCAGTCACCGGCTATTTGGAAGAACCAACGGTTGGGTTCATCCCAGTTACCGTGTGCATAATGGTGCCAATAGTTATGGGAATCATAGTTCTTGGCCTGTCCGTTCTCATCGTTGGAGTTTTTCATCTTCGACAGACGTGCTGCATACTGCTTGCCGGACTCGAGATTGAGATAGTTGTCGGGGAGGAGTCCGCCGTCCTTCTCGGTGTAAGGAACCATGCACTCGTCAATAGCGGACTGATCAGCCGTCCAGTCACGGTTGAAAAGCTTGCAGAGATTGGCCTCACCGAAGTTACCGGTGTGGTTGAGCACGATATCCAAAATAATCTTCATTCCGCGCTTGTGTGCTTCGTCAATAACGGTCTGGAAGCTCACGCCTTCGGATTCATGGCGGTGGTCCACTTTGGAGAAGTCGGAAGCATGATAACCATGGTAATCATAGCCGGACGCATTCTCGACAATCGGGGTGATCCAAATAGCGGTGAAACCGAGTGCCTTGATGTAGTCCATCTTTTCGATAAGACCTTTGAAATCGCCGCGCCATGCGGGGTCACCGGCGTTCTTGGACTGGTTGTCCCAACACTGGGTGTTGTTCGACGGGTCGCCGTCGTAGAAACGTGTGGGCAATAGGAAGTAGATCTGCTCATCGCGAAAATCAGTTCGCGAGGGAAAGAACGTGGCAGCCATGAGGCTTGCCGTCACACAAAGGCTAAAAGCCAGAATGATTAGTTTTTTCATCGTGTTGATAATTAGAATGGGTTATTAAAATCAGCAAGGAGCGGATGATGCTTGTCCTTGTCTGAGAGTATCATTTTGTCGGCCGGCACTTGCCAGTCAATGCTCAAAGCGGGATCCATGAGGAGTATTCCTCCATCGGCTTCGGGGTGATAGAGATTATCACACTTGTAGGTAAAAATAGCGGTCTCGGACAGCACGGAGAAACCATGCGCAAATCCCCTTGGGATAAAGAACTGACGGTGGTTATCCTCGTTCAGTTCAACCGAATACCACTGCCCGAAAGTAGGGCTGTCCTTACGCAAATCCACCGCCACATCCAATACCCTGCCGCGGGTGCAGCAGACAAGCTTTGCCTGGCTGTACGGCGGACGCTGGAAATGCAGACCGCGAACTACACCATAGCAGGAACAGGACTGATTGTCCTGCACGAACCGCGCCGTAATGCCGGCATCGAAATACCGCTGTTCGTTGTAGGTCTCGACAAAGTAACCACGGGCGTCATTAAAGACCTTTGGCTCGATGACGAGGAGACCGGGAATGGGAGTGGAGATAATATTCATAATTTATTCATTTTCTCATTTACACATTTTGTCATTTTATATAGAGACGCGGACAGTAATACGGATACCGTTGCGCTGCCAGGGACCGAGTTTGGCACCGGTTCCGGGTGCATAAAGGTGCGTCAGACGGCGGACATACTCCACACGGAAGAGTTTGAAAATATTCTCTATACCGGCAGTAATCTCCATATAAGGCATGTAACTGTATTTGATGGCTCCATCGGAATTATGCATGGCAAAGTCTGTGCGAGCATAGACGTTCTGTCCGTTCTCGATGTGCGAAACAGGGAAATCATAAAGCCCGTCCGTCTTGAGCGGGTTGTTCCTGTCACCCAAATAACCGGCAAGGGCATGGAAGGAAACAATCTCGCGGAGTTTGAGGTGCTTGATGCCCGGAATACGGTTGAACAGCCAACCCTTGAGGTAGTATGTGACATGGACAGACACAAAACGATCCATGAGGAACTCCATCGGCTGCATGAGGGAGAAAGCCTTCGGGTCCATAAGGATGGACTGGTTGCTAACAGGCACGAAGAGTTTGGTATACGGTGCTTTGGCACTGGCAATATAACCGATATCGCCTATCACATCCAAGTGTCCGAACGCCGAGAGCCAGAAGCGCTTCTCCGCCGTGAACTGGATACGGTTGTAGAAATAGCGGTCCTCCAGGATATAGCCCATTTCGTTGGTGAAACGGAAGACCGGCGCGTCCTTCCAGAGGTTAAACGGCGATTCAATACCCTGACGGTCGTTGTAGATGTATCCGCCTGGCGAGTATCGCAACTGGAAGGTCCACATGGCGTCGTGATAGAAGGGCGTCTCGGTGTACATGCCATCCTCGGAACGTTTCATATAGGTCAAGAGGAGGGCATTCTTGCCCTTTCTGTCCTGACCAAAACGCGGGGCAGCCCAGTCAGGATTACCTGCACCGGAAGAGCCGTTGGGCTGGTTGTGCATGAAGTCAAACCACGTGATGATAGAGAACTGGTTGGCATATTCCTTCTCGTATTTAAGACGCAGTTTGGCAATATACTGCATGGGCTTTGGGTCGAAGTTGAACTTGATAGACATGAAGATGTGGTCACGGTCCAAAACGCGGTAAGTCTGACCAAGCTCCTCCAAATCGTAACTAAAGGAGAATATCAGATTGTGACGCAGGCTCTCATATGGATGGTAGGGCTTGTCATGGAAGGAATGGATGATGTTAAACCCACCTTTGGGCATCAAGTCAGCAATACCGAAAGCGACATAGCCGCTGAAGAACCATCGCGGGTGCGTGTTGGCAGTAGTCATACCACCAATACGGAAACGGCAACCCTCCTGTTCGTTGTAGGAGAAAGTGTTGAATATCGGTCCGAAGTCCCATTTGGAAGCATTGCGCACACGGGTAGTCGGGATAAATTCCTGAATGAGGTCCTCAACAGTATTGACAATAAAGCGGAACTTGGGAACACGCATAAGTTCGGTCTCAAGGCTGTCCACAAGCGTTTCTTTGCCGGTCAGTCTGATAGGCCGCAGCGTATCCCATTCTTCCACAGAGCGCTTGTCCGCCCCCGGGCGGGTAATAGTGTTTCCGGACATGTAGAATAGACTGTCCGGAATGGTAATGCCGAACTGATATTTATCAAAATGGCGAGTCTGACGGGCGTAGATATTATGCTTGGAGCGTTTCTTGATAGCGAAACGGACGTGTGTATTGACATCCTCCGGCGCCCAAAGACCATTCGGCAACTGGTAGAAGGTCTGGGCAATGGAAAGGTGGCTGACCCAGTTCATGTTAATGGACGGCGGGATATTGATGGTGTAACGTTTGAGGGCATAGGACGAGTCGTTGACGATGTAGAGGTGACCGGTAAAGCCGAAGGACTGGCTGTTGACGGGCACAAAGGCAAGGTCAATACAGGGTGTGTCCTCAATAATCACAGTGTCCATAATGTAATAGTGGTAGAAAGACACCGCAAGGGACGAGGACAAGGGACTTACGAAGCGGTTAAGCAGCAAATTGACATCGTTCTGCAGAATGTTCACAGGCTGGAACATGGCTTGTATGTTGGTGGACATACCACCATTGTCGAAGAGTTCGTCCAGGCCTTCCCAACGTTTGGCAGTAATGATTTTGCGCTCCTTGCGCGGGAAACCTGAGAAATATTCCTCCGCCATCGTCTCACGGAGAGACATGGTGAGAATGGTGGTCTGCTGCATTTTCGCAGCATCTTCGTTACGCAGAATGACAACGCTGTCCACATTGACCTGGATGGAATCTTCGCCGATTTGGATACTGTCAATCTGTACTTTGCCGCTGTCAATAACCAGCACGCCACGCTCCAACATCATCGTATCCACGTAGGATTCAAGAAACTTAAAGTCGCGCCAGAACTTGTTCTTGTCCAAGTCGTAGTCGAAAGGCTCAATCGCCATCGCCAGTTTCTCGTACGTCTCTACCATGTAGGATTCCTGCGATTCGACGCGGTTCTTGTCTTTGTTGGCAATGACGTTCTTGATAAGTTCGACAGCCGGATTACCTTTGCGGCGGTAACGTTCACGGGTCTTTTCGGGCTTGACAATAACATCCTCCAAAGCGTACGTTTCGGGCTCCATAACAACAAACAATTCGGTGGAACGACCTGGTTTGACGGTCATTATCTTCGTTTTGTAACCGACAGAGCGGAAGCTGACGGAAATGAGTCCGCGGGTGTTGGAAAGCGTGAAATTACCATCAAGGTCCGAAGTGGTGCCAATGGTGGAGCCGTCGAACATAATCTGCACGAAGGGCAGCGGTTCACCGGTATTGTGGTCCATCGTGACACCAGATACACGCGTTACCGACTGCGACCAAGCGGAAGCAGTTAGCAACAGGCAGAAGGCAATATGTAAGAACTTTGTCTTAATGGCTTAATTAATACTTGGTAACGGACTATAGTCGCGGCTGTAACGGAGATGCTGCTCCACGTAACCTTCCGTAAAGTCAATCTTCACGTCCGTGATGTTGCCATTGCGGTCGCAGACCGGCGTATAAACGGGATTGACAAAACCTTTGTAAGGCGCAAGATTGAGTTTGGCATAACGCTCAAGCACCTCCTTGTGCAGTTCGGGATTCACTTTTACGGCATACTTTTCAACTATCTCTTTGGCAGCGGGATAATCGCCTTCGGAGGTGATACGCTGAATCTCTGCGAGGAGTTTGCCATAGAGTCGGCGCAGTCCCTGATAATCGTTGATTTGCAGGAAATGCTTGCCATCACGCTCAATAATCGCCACTTCGGGGGCAGTCGGAGCCACATGGTCCAGCACCCAGTTGGCAATGAGCTGGCGGTTGCGCATATGCGCCTCTTCGATATCTTTGCCGGGCTCGATTCGAACGAGTTGGGTCATGGCACCGTTCATCATCTGCTGGTAGTAACCAGCTTTGCAGGCATCCATGTTCGGCAAGAGACCGAGTTCCACTAATTTCGGGTCTGCAAGATAGTAGAGCCCGAAGAGGTCTGCACGGGCTTCCTCAATCGTAGAAGCATGCTCCTTCAGAGCGTCTTTTCCTACACCCGGCATGAGTTTGCCGCTACCGTGTCCCACACATTCGTGGAGGTCAGTATGCAGGTCGCCACACATGGCTCCGTATTCGTTGTATAGTTCGCGGATAGCATCGTCAATCATAAACTCCTCATTGAAGCCGTTACCTTTGGCAACCTCGTTATACGCATGCATGAGGTTGTCAATGGTAACAGACTTGGAGCCATATTCCTTGCGAATCCAGCTGGCGTTCGGCAGGTTGATGCCGATAGGTGTTGCAGGATAACAATCACCGGCAAGCATGGCAACAGTAATAACCTTGGCGGTCACACCCTTGACTTCTTCTTTCTTGTACAATGTGTCCGTCGGGGAATTGTCCTCAAACCATTGGGCGTTGTCAGAGATGAGTTGCGTGCGCTTGGTGGCTTCAAGGTCTTTGAAATTAACCATCGACTCCCATGTACCGGTAATGCCGAGCGGATCGGAATAGGTTTCGGTAAAACCGTTGACATAATCTACGCGGGAATTGAGGTCTTTCACCCACGCGATGCAGTATTCATTGAAAGCTTTGAGGTCACCTGTTTTGTTGAACTCAATCATCTTGGCAATAGCGGCACGTTGTGCATCATTCTCGGCCACGTCATAGGCTTTGCGGAGCCAGTAAACAACATGCTCAAGAGCTTCACTGTAAAGGCCGCCTACTTTATAGACGCGCTCAACGATTTCGCCGTTTTCGTTCTTGACAAGCTGGCTGTTGAGACCTATCCACAGCGGCTCTTCGGAATTGTCCTTGTGGGCATTGTACCATGCTTCCGCTTCGGCTTGGGTAACTCCTTCACCGTAGTAATTGCCTGCTGAACCAAGCACCAGATCCACACCATCCTGCTGCGTCATGCGCTTGGGCATCACTTCCGGATCGAACATGACGGGAAGGATTTCTTTTTCATAAACGATGCCGGCTTTCGCACAAGCTGCTTCAAACCATTCCTGCGAAAATTCCGGCAGGAACTTGTCTTCACTGTAATGATGGTGGATACCGTTGGAGAACCAGACACGTTTGAGGTAACGCTCAAATGCGGCAAACTCTTCCGTGTTCTTGTCATACGGATAATTGAGATACAAGTTTTCCAACGTCCGGCGAATGCGGAGATTATAACGTCCGTTCTGATCGTACAGGATATCACGTCCCCACAGAGCCGCTTCGCTCAAGTAGTAAACAAGCGTCTTCTGTTGCAGTGTCAGTTCATCAAAAGCAGGCACATCGTAACGCAATATTTCAAGGTCATAGAACTTATCCACGGAGTACCGGAATGTTTGTTTTTGGCATGCGCACAGCAAACTTATCGCTGCGCAGGCGATTACTACATGTTTCTTCATATATACGTTTCGGGGCAGAGAATTAGTCCCTGCCCCATTTTTTGCTTTTTAGAAGCGCTCAAGAACGGTCTTGATAAGTTCTTTCACGCGTGGTTTATAGTCCGTATTTGCAGCTTCGGCTTTGCGTTGTGCAATAACGCAGCAAACTGTCATAGCTTTATGTCCCATGTGCAGTGCGAGACCGGCAATGCAACTACCTTCCATTTCGTAGTTGGTAATACGCTGTCCTTCATAACGGAAAGCGGAAATCTTCTCGTTGATGTCGGGCACAGCGATAGGCACGCGGAGCACACGGCCTTGCGGGCCATAAAAACCGTTGGCGGCAATGGTGCAACCGCGCATCATGTCGTCTTTCGCAATACGGTCAACCAATTCGGGATTGGCAGCCACCACATACGGACGAGCAGCTTTCTTCGGATAGCCGATAAAATCAACCAATGCTTCTTCGAAGCCTACATCGGCAATTTTGTCACGGTCATGATAGAACGCCAAAACGCCATCGAAACCGATGGACTTCTGGCTTACGAGGAAGGTGCCCAACGGAATATCCTCCTGCATTCCGCCGCAGGTACCAATACGGATAATCTCAAGATGACGCGGTTCGGCTTTCTCTTCACGGGTGTTGTAGTCGATGTTTGCGAGGGAATCGATTTCGTTCATAACGATGTCACAGTTGTCGGTGCCGATACCGGTGGAGATACAAGAGATACGTTTGCCTTTGTACTTACCGGTAATGGTGTGGAACTCGCGGCTTTGTACATCACATTCAATACTGCCTTCATCGAAGAAGGAAGCAACGATATTTACGCGGTCCTGATCACCCACGAGGATAATCTTGTCTGCGAGGAACTCGGGTTTGAGATGCAGATGGAATGCACTGCCGTCTGCATTAATAATCAATTGACTAGCTGGAAATGTTCTCATAATAGTATAATTTAAGATTTGATAATTTGAAAATTTGAAGATTATGCTTCGCCGCCACCAAATGACATCGGAATGGTACTTCCTTTTGCGGGAGCACCGGCAATTTGGATGTTTCCGTACTGGTTTTCGTACTTGGCAAGATTGTCCTGCAAAGCGAACAGCAGGCGTTTTGCGTGTTCAGGCGCAAGGATAATGCGGGATTTGACGTTGGCATCCTTGATACCGGGAACCATACGTACAAAATCTATCAGAAATTCGGACGAAGAATGGGAAATAATCGCCATATTGGAATATGTTCCCTCCGCCACTTCAGGCGTAAGTTTGATGTTTAATTGTTGTTCTGCCATAGGTATATTGTTTAGAATTGTTTACCACTTGTTCTTTTTTTTGCCGAGCATGGCTGCCAGGGTGATGAGCGGGAGGAAGATATCATACCAAATCAGTTCCAGTCCTACAGACGGTTGTCCGAGCCGGCGTGCCCCTACATTAATGACGGACACCTGCATCAGCAGGCGAATCAGGAGCAACAGGAATGCCACACACATCGAGAGCGGTTCACCCAATACAAACAACGCGATTATCAAGCCGTAGAATACAGCACGCATTACCGGTTCATGAACAAGGTGATGCTTGGAGGAGGGTTTATATGCCGGCGAGACGGAGAGATGGCGGCGTTTTTGCTGCCACCAGTCTTTCCACGTCCGTTTGGGAACCGACCAAGTGATGCTTTCCTTCGTGTTTACCGCCATGGTATTGTCGCGCGTTGCCACTTTGTTGACAAACAAATCGTCATCGCCGGCAATGGAGGTCATCTGGTCACTGAATCCGCCCTTTTCAAAGAACATCTGTTTTTTATAGGCCAGATTGCGTCCGACGCCCATGTACGGTTTTCCGGTAGCCGCAGCATCGAGATAATGCAAGCCGTTAAAGAGCGTCTCGTATTGAATAACGCTGTTGAGCATCGTCGGTTCGCGGAAGTAGGCGCCAAAACCGATTACTACCTCTGTGCCAGGTTTTTCGAATCCCGCCATCATTGCCGAAATCCAATGCTTTGATTCCGGTCGACAATCAGCGTCCGTTAACAACAGATAATCATATTTTGCCGCTTTGGCAGCGAGCGTCAGGCCCAGTTTCTTCGTGCTGCACATCCTTGCTCCTCTCGGTACAAACGTTGTTCTGACACGCGAATCGGTCAATACATAATCGTCAATGACCGCCTGGGTATTATCCTCCGAACCATCGTTCACTATAATCACTTCGTATTCCGGATAATCCTGCGTGAGGAGACTCTGGACATAGGAGCGGAGGTTATATCCTTCATTCCGTGCGCAGACTATAACCGTTACAGGCGGTTTCTGTCCGGATAGCGTTTCGGTTTTGCGGCGGATAACCATGTAGCGGCAATAGAAATAGACTTCATAGACAAATGCCGCGAACAATACGCCGGTAAGGCACAGAACTACATTTGATATTTCGAAGACGCCAAGTTGCACGGCCTATCAAAATCCTTTGATTTTCTGTTCAGCCGCCGACTGAGCGACCATTTTTGCCACCTGTTTTGCGCCTTCTTCATTCAGGCGGATGGTGTCTGCAAAAAATTCCGCTGCACCTTCTTCGCCGCGATTCTCAATAAATGCGGTTGTGTAGTCATCCACATCAATGAGCGGCAGATGCGCATGCGCAGCGACACGACGCACTGCTTCCGCATATCCTCCGTGACGGGGATAAAGGACTGTATCCTTGAAGAAATTCTTTGCGGTGGGCGTGAGCAAAACTACTTTTGCGCCTTTCTTTTGCGCCTCTTTAATCATTTGCAGAAGGTTGTTCTCGAAGTACTCTATCGTTGAGAAATGACGATAGTCTTCTTCGTCATATTCGTGATGGCCGAACTGAATCATCACTACATTTCCGCGTTTGATACGTGCTGTCACCTCCTGCCATTGTCCTTCACTGATAAAGGATTTGGTGGTAGCGCCGTCCACTGCGTGGTTCTCGACGATGGCATCGTCCGGCAAATATTTCGGCAACATTTGTCCCCATCCAACTGCCGCCGAATCCGTAACGTCCTCAGGCTGAGTGAGTTCCGCCATTGTTTCGTCGCCGACAAGGAACAAAGTCAGCGGTTTTTTGGCATAAACATTCGGCAATAACATTGCCAGAACGAGCAATATAAATAACTTCTTCATAGCTACTTAAAGGGTGCTTAAAGGGTGCTTAATAACTAACTAATATCTAACTAATAACTAACTATTGGCTCGTTGGTTTTGGTTAGAACGTGTAGCGGACGCCAAGATTGAATGAATAGTCGAACATGTGTCCGCCTGCTCCCTGACCAGTAAACAGGAAAGCGTAACCCGGGCGGAAGTCAAAAGAGAAAGCAATCGGCGCGTTCGTCATATTTGCCTCAAGTCCGACAGCACCGCCAACGCCAGATACACCGACACCATCTGGTCCATAGCCTGTGTAACCGAGTTTCACCTGACCACCGGCATACCATGACAAATCAATGCCATCGCCGGAAGCACATTTAGCCTGATAAGCAAATACAGCGTTTGCAATCGGGCCGGCATATCCGAATCCGGTGCCACCATCCAGGTTCATGAAATAGCCGAACTCACCGAGGAGCGTGAGGTGGTCTGTAAACATTGTTTTGTACTGTGCACCGATACCGAGACCAGCCACCATACCAATACTGTGTTTGTACTGCTTTGCAGAAACTGTAGCCGCCATAAGAACGACTAAAACGAGCGATAAAATTTTCTTCATAACCGTATATTTTTAAGTATTTTTAATTATACATTATTTTCAGCGCGCAAAATTACAACTTTTTTTGCAAACATGCAAATTATTTGCGAAAAGAAAAGTATTTTTGTCCGAAAAACGATATAAATATCGTAATTATCGTAATAAACATCTTGCTCGGCGTGGGATACCAGCCCCAAACTTCGACACAGAGTTTGAGTCCGAAATAGTTGATTGCGAGGTTTACCGCGACAATAAGAACATAGCGCATCAACTGGCGGAAACTATGCAGCGTTGATTGGGTAAATGTGACATATTTATTCAGCCAAAATCCGGTGAAGAGCGTAATGGGGAAGACAATACAAAGCGTTGCAATATGCGGAGTGAGACAAATTTGAAAATTTGAAGATTTGAAGATTTGAAGATTTAAATAGACGAGGTCATGACCTATAACAAAATTATAAATGAGGAAATAGAGAACCCAATCCAGAACCATGTTTCCTCCGCCGCATGCCGCATACCTAAAAAGCTGCTCGGGAAGCAGTTTTTGGAAGGGTTTATAGAAGAAATCTATAATTTTTGTAATAAAATTCGCTAATTTGTTCATTTTTTTTGCATATTTCAAATAAAAGCAGTACTTTTGCCGCGATTTTGTGGAAAAACGCCGCAAAGGTACAACAATTTTTTTAATTAACCAAATTTTATGGACGACTATCACCAACAAAATGCAAAAAGTACGCGCCAAGAAATCGCTGGGGCAGCACTTCTTGAAAGACCTTGGGGTCGCCCAGAAGATTGCTGAGACCATCAATCCGGTTATTACGGATACACGTTTTCCCGTTCTTGAGATAGGACCGGGTATGGGTGTTTTGACGCAGTTTCTGCTGCAAAATCCGGCTATCAGCTTGACGGCGATAGAGTTGGACCGCGAATCAGTGGCTTATCTCAAGGAATGGTATCCGGAGTTGAATCTGATTGAAGGCGATTTTCTCAAACTTGACCTTAACAACGTTTTTCCAAGCGGCCAATTCGGCGTAATCGGCAATTATCCTTATAATATAAGCAGCCAGATTTTTTTCAAGGTTTTGGAGTATAAAGACCGTATTCCGGTGTGCTCCGGGATGATTCAGAAGGAAGTTGCGGAGCGAATTGCGTCCAAACCCGGCAAAAAAGCATACGGCATCCTGAGCGTGCTGCTGCAGGCATGGTATGATATAGAATATTTATTTACCGTTGACGAAAATGTGTTCAATCCGCCGCCGAAAGTCAAATCGGCTGTGGTACGATTACGACGAAACAGCCGTCAGTCGTTAGGATGCGATGAACGGCTTTTCAAAACGGTCGTTAAGACAGCTTTCAACCAACGACGAAAACAATTACGTAACTCGCTGCACGAACTGATTTCAGACGAGGCTAAAGTTGAAAGTTACTTAACAAAACGACCCGAACAATTAAGTGTTGAAGAATTTATTAACCTTACAAAATTATTGGAACCATGTCAGAACTGAGAATATTCTATAAAGACAACGATAAAATCAAAGTCGCCAAGACCATCGGCGCACTCAAGGAACTAGACAAGAAAGATATTATCTGGATTGACCTGTTGGATGTGAGCGACAAGACAGAGGATACGCTTGAAGGATTTCTCAAAATCGATATTCAGGAAGATGAAGAAATGGAAGAAATCGAGATGTCGTCCCGCTATATTCAGACGGATGATTCGATAGTGGCCAATAGTAACTTCCTGCACTCAAATTTTGAAGTGGAGCCGGTTAACTTTATCCTTAAAAACAATATTTTGGTTACATCGCATGATGCGGAATTAGGCAGTTTCAACGAAACTATCAAACGTATGTTTGTGAACACACGGAATTTTCCATCGGGATTTCATGTGCTTGTGGCGCTAATGGAAACCCGTGTTGAAAAGGATGCCGACTTGATTGAAGATACGACGGATATGATTACCAAACTATCCGATGAAATTACCAAAGCTTCAGATCATGTGGATGAAGATTTTCTGTTGCAAATCAAGGACTTACAAGAAAAAGTAACTGTCATCCGTCAAAATATCATGGATAAACAGCGCGTTATAAGCAACTTCTTGAAATGTGATTTTTTCCCGCAGGAACTGCAGCCGCGACTGACGATGATTATCAAAGATATCAATTCACTTTTTGATTATACGCGATTCGGATTTGACCGTCTTGATTACCTGCAGGATACGTTCCTCGGTTTGGTAAACATCGAACAGAACAAGATTATCAAGATATTTACGGTTATTAATATTATCTTCCTGCCGCCAACGCTGATTGCAAGCATGTACGGCATGAACTTTGATATTATGCCGGAACTGCATTGGGAACACGGCTATCTCTGGGCAATAGGCTTGATGATTGCATTTACATTGGCAGTATTGGGATTCTTCAGAATTAAAAAGTGGTTATAAACAAGTTTTCAACAATTTGTAGAAAAGTAATGTTTATAGCAGTAGAAAACTAAAACTTTTGAACCAAATTAACATTTTTTGAAATGTATTCTACATACGTTATCTGCTGATTAGGAATGAGTTACAAAACTTTTCAACATTTTAACAAAGTATATATAAACATAGAGTTTTTTGAAAATCCAATATATATAATATAAGGTGTAGAAAACAGATGGCGTACTACTTATCCGCTACTATATCAAAAAATATAAAGTATGTTGTAATTTTATTTATTTTTGCGTTTGTAAGTACGCAAAATACTTTTGCCTATGAGCCGAACGGACATGCTTCGCGTTTGGATTCCATGCAAAAAGTTAAAGCTACAAATACTTGGAACAAATTCTGCGCCTTTGCCGATAAATGGTCTTCGAAGAATATTGATACTACTTATCTTGCTTTACCAAAATACCGTTGGTGTATAGCATTAAGAGGAGAAGTAGGTGCTGCACATACTTCGTTTGATATAGACGGTTTGCCTCATTACGGGGATGTAGATGCACGCTTTAACTCCCATGTAACGCCAAAAATAGGAGCCAATATAGCATTTCGGAATTTGAATATAGGCTATATGGCAGACCTTTTCAAAGGATATTCCAACTTTGGAATAGGCTTCATACAAAATGGTTGGGGACTTGAGTTATTGAGAAGAAAGACATCGTATGCCAATGGATATGTTGATGCTTCGGAAATAGAAGGCAAAACAGATATAGGTGCAGATGATATATCACTTACAACGCTTTTTGTGTCCGGTTATTTAGCTTTCAACCGAAAGAAATTTTCCATGCCGGCAGCATTCAAACAGTCTTTAATCCAGAAAAAATCTGCCGGATCAGTCATGGCGTATGTTGACTTCCGTTATGCCAATTTGCATTTTAACAAAGACGGCTATATGGCAATGACAGGCGGATTGCATGATATGGAAATATATCAAATTGCACTTGGCGTAGGATATGGCTATAACTACACTCCAAACAAAGGAAAGGTATTACTTCACATATCGGTTATTCCGATGGTTTCGGTATTTAACCAATTACTTCTTACAGGCGACAGCCGGATGTTCTGGCATAATGAAGAAGAAAATTATAATCTTGTATTTACCCGCAAGGTAAGCCCACGTTATCCTTTTTTCTTAACAGGAATGGCACGTGCAGCCGTGGTATGGAATATAAACGACCGGTTTGTACTGGCACTTTCCGGTATATGTCATAATATACGTTATAGGATGCAGGATAAGATGTTTGAAATAGACCGCGATGACCTTACTTTGGACTATAACGTTGATATAAATGCCCATTTGATGACCTGGGACTGGAAGGCAGACCTTATATTCGGCGTACGATTCTAATGTAAAAAATATACAAGCAATGAATATTCTGATTACCGGCTGTAACGGCCAATTGGGAACGGAAATGCGTAATTTGAGCGCGCAGCACCAAAATCACCGGTACTTCTTTACGGATGTGGCAGAACTTGATATAACCAATCGTGAAGCGGTGCAGGCTTTTGTGCGCGAGAATGCTATAAATCTGATAGTCAATTGCGCGGCATATACCAATGTTGATAAGGCTGAAGAAGATGAAGCGACGGCACGTATGATTAATGCTTTTGCAGTGGAGAATCTTGGTGTGGTCGGCGCAAAAGTAATCCATATCAGTACGGATTATGTATTTTCGGGCGATGAGAGTGTGCCGCGTCTCGAAAGCGATGCGGTTGCGCCCCGAACAGCTTACGGACGGACTAAACTGGAAGGAGAACGGTTGTTGCTTTCCGTTAATCCCGATGCGGTTATCATCCGCACGGCATGGCTGTATTCGCCATATGGCAATAATTTTGTGAAAACGATGCTGCGGCTAGGTAAGGAACGGGATGAACTGCGCGTGGTTAATGACCAGATAGGTACACCGACTTACGCAGCCGATTTGGCGGCAGCTATTTATGCCGTCATTGAGGCACCGGAATGGCATGCCGGAATATACCATTTTACGGATGAAGGTGTATGCTCGTGGTATGATTTTACGGTGGAAATCCTGCGTCAGGCTGGCATAACATGCCGTGTGGTGCCCATCCGTTCGGAAGAATATGCCTACAAGACGCCACGG
>CAJOFV010000002.1 GCA_905233925.1 Paludibacteraceae bacterium | reverse complement strand
TGACACATGCAAATATTACTCAAAATTATTGGTATTTTTACTCAATTTATATGGTATTTTTACTCAAAAGTAATAGCTTATTTGCTCAATTTTCGGAATTCACAAGGAACTACCTTAAGAGATGCTTAACATATGGAATAATAGTGCTCCATTTTTGTTCAGTCCCTTTGTAAGCAGCACGGTCAGCGGCGAAAAAAATCCGCCTGCATAGCATGCGGATAAAGCAAGGACCATTATGGGACTTCACCGGGACTTCTCCAAGACTTCTCCTTGTTTTCTCTTGGCTTTTTGTTTTTTTATGCTTGCTGCATCTCGGCAGTATCCCGATTGGAAGCCACAAGATGATTACTTAAACTTAAAGATATAAGTAATTGTTCCTGTTTGTTTGTCGGGTTGATTAGTATAGGAGAACTCCGCTTTATAAGCCGCTTTTATAGCCAACTGTACTGTAGCATTATCCGAAATCGTGGTACCTTCCGCTGCTTTGGCACTAATAACTTTGCCTTTGTTATCAACTATGATAGCGACAATAACCGTTCCTTCTTGACTAAAATTATTATCTGGAGCAGGCAGACTTTTGCATGAACGCCCAGACAAAGACCATGAAGTGTCCCCATTGGAACTCAAAATACAGCCATCCAATGCAAAAAGGAAAGAGTGTACCAAAAACTTATGGCACACTCTCCTTTTGCCTGAAAATTTTGATATTATATAATTATCTTGTCTTCAGTTTGTCACCGAAGTGATAACCAATGCTCAATGCCGGTTCAATCACAAATTCGCCATCCAAAGGCATACCAAATGTAATATTACCCGTTACATACAAATGTTTTTTGGTGACTCTACCAAATCGAATCTCAAGCGGCAAATAACCACCAAAATAATCAAACGCAAAACCAGTACATGGAGCGATACCGATAATGAACGGACGATCATTTACATCACCAGCCAGCATTAATAAACCAACCTTGAAATCCATTCCGCCTGCAAAATTCGCACCGCCACCGCCAATTCTCATATCCGGACCGCCACCGATTACAGTATATGCACCAATACCGAACTTGTCCGATACAGGATACGCAAAATCAACACCAAACTTCAAATATAGACCTAGCGCCGTATATGTTGTATAACTATACGAAGTTTCATAGTTATAGTCATCATAATATGGATCGTAGGTAGAATATGTGTAGCGATAGGACTCAGTATGAGGCATTCCGATAGGGAGTCCAAATGTGAAACTTAGGCCGACAAATATGTTACGACCGTTTTTAACAACGGGCGCCGGTTTGGGAGCTGGAGCAGGTTTGTATTCTTTCTTACCAAAAGTCCAACAAACGCGGCCATGACGAGCAGGAGCCACATAACAATTAAGCACTTTCCAAGAATCCGTCAAACGGTTCGCAATCTGGCTGAATTTATATTCCAAACGGCTAATACTTTCCAAGCGTTCATAGTGCATATTGTCATTCGGAACTGCAAGTTGTCTCAATTTGTTTTCAAATTTAGCTTGCTGTTGGTCATTCGTAATATCTATACCCTTTACAAATACGACATCACTTTCATAATTGCTAATCTTGTTTTTGGCAGCATTAATGATATAATTATAATAGTCATCTGCGGTTACTATGGGGGTTGGGCGACGGTTTACATCTTGTGATGTTTGGTCAATACCATCCGTAAATGTGATAAAGTGAGATTTCTCATAGTTGCGCATATTCCCGTTTTGGATATAACGTACTGTTGCTTCTACGGCCTTATCCCAAGAATAGAAAAGTGCAGTACCATTGCTAGTGGTCAAGTTGCGCACAAAGTTTTGCATACTATTGTAAGTTCCTCCATTAAGAGGCTGTATAGGTAAAATTTGTGTATCGGGCATACTGGAGAAACCGATAATTCCTATATGTACATTTCCGTTGGGCGCCGCATCATACATTTGTTTCAAAAAACGAGCAGTCGCATTTTTAACCATAGTAAAATCACTCTTCAAGGAATTTGAGCAGTCAATGATAAGAACCATTGTAATATCCTTGCGTAATTCGTTAGTGCGTTCACCTTTGCGGATTTCCACATCAGGTTGCCAATCTTTGATATCCGGATCATAATACCAATAAGAGATATTGTCGAATCCAGGGAATCCGTCTGGTACAACAATTTGGTCAAAGGTAAACATAACCTCTTTCCCCTCGGGTTGTGTACCTTTGTATACACTGCGTTGCTGGATTTGCAACCCAGTTGGTACAACATCTGTCAGTTCATACAAAACTTGACCGTTTTCAACGCGATAATTAAAATTACCCTCAATTTTGTAAGAGGCTTCATTCGGATGGACACGATTGAGCACGTCATCTGCCCATGCTGTTGCGCCAAACATCAGCAATGCCAGCGCAAAAAGAATTTTTTTGTTCATAAGTTAAATAATCTGAAAATTGTTAATTATAATTTGTTTTTTACTAATACTTTCGTACTGCAAATACTCCTTTAACATTAGATTTGCTACTGGTATCACTCCCTAATGCCCACATCCATTTGTAACTAGATCCTCCGGTATCCTTTATGTAATAGTAGTATGCGTAATTTCCGGAATCTTGCCCTGTCCATATATTTGTACATCCATTCATTCGGAGTGACGAATTATCAGTGGTGGTAACTGTTTTATTCCATAAACCATATGCCGCAATTATAGCTTGTACTTCAGCCTTATCCGGCATAAACCAATCAGAGTATCCACCGACCACCATGTTCTGGCAAGCATTATTGCCATCATACCATGATAATTCGCCCATAAACTTAATTCGATAAGTATAGCCTCCATAAGACATTGTCTTCAAACTCAAGTATTCCGATTTTTCAGGTGTGACTATAACTTGATCACCATAAGATGTACCATTAACATTAGTGGCATAAGCGCGAATATAATACGTCTTTTCCGATGGTGAAACTCCCGTAATGGTGGCAGAATAGTAACCAACGCCACTTCCTCCAACCACTTTTTCCGCATTATTAAGAGTTGGATATGGCAAAGTACTATATACAACGCCACATTCGGTAACAGGGAAACCGCCATCATTAGTTACATTACCACCAGTAGAAATGGAGGTGCTTGTTATGTTTTCTCCCGGATCTAATGTTGATACAATAGGTAGTCCATCTGCAGTAGCAGCTGTAAAGAAACTTACGGTATTTCCATAAACTGTTCCGTTTTGATTGGAGGCATACGCACGGACATAATACGTTGACATTCCTGTCAAATTTATCATTTTACTAGTAAATTCACCTACTCTTGCCACCTCGTCAGTATGATCATCTGATAGTGATGGAGATGATGTCGCATTGCTCCAACATACTCCACACGCTGTTAGCGGCGAATCTCCTTGTGAAATTACGGTCGCACTTATTGTCGCTGTTGTTGCTGTAATGTTTGAAACTGCACCGGTTTCCACTACAGGTTTGCCATCTGTGGTTGTGAATTTAATAGTTTCACCGTATCCTATACCCTTTTCACTTACAGCATATGCACGTACATAGTAGGTATGGCTATGTTCCAAACCAATCATCAAACTGGTAAATTTTCCAGTAGCTGCGACTTCTTCTGTATGTCCATTATTAGGAGTCGGGGTTGCAGTGGCATCACTCCAACATACTCCTCTGGCTGTAATAGCATAACCAAAATTCGCTTCAACATTTCCTGCACACTTGGCAGTAGTCGAAGTTATCTCAAACACAGAATCAGTAATTACTCGAGGCAAACCCGTTGAGGTAGAAAGGGTTAATTGCTCTCCATAACCTGTTCCTACACTATTAGTAGCATACGCACGAACATAATATGTTGCTCCAGCCTCCAATTCTACCAATTGGCTAGTAAATTCTCCTAAACCGGAACCATTAGTGGAATGCCCGTTTTCCGTTGTCGGATATTCCGATTTTGACCAACAAACGCCCCGAGCGGTTACGGGAGAGCGTCCGTCCGATACGACTTCTCCTCCGGACGTGGCTTTATTATCAGAAACATTACTTATCGGTTTCGTCTTAACGACAGGCAATGCAGGTCCTTCAATTTCAATAGTTCCGAGGTCTATCTCTGCCTGTCCGAAACCAGGAAATTCAATCCGCTTCTGTACACAAGAGATATCTCCAACAAGGACATAGTAATTACCATTTATCTCGTTAACTTTGACAAGAAGCGAGAACTTTCCTTCCGTATCCGTGAAAGTCTGACAATGTGTATTATTGCCATCTGTCACTTTTACTTCCAGGTTAGGGAAAGGAAGTCCAGAATTGACACGTACCACTTTCCCATAATACTTGACTTCGGCGTTGACTTCATCTTTATTACAGCCACTAAAAAGAATAGAAAAGCCAAGTATGGTGGTTGTAATGATGCCCCATAAAGATACTTTACATTTCATGCCCATTAAAATTTGTATTGTACCCCCACGCCATAGGCATAGGTGGGATTTATATATTCATTTGTAGGAATAATAGCCGGATAATACGATAAACGCTTAAAACCTTTATCTGTCGGCTGACAGAGATATGCATGGCACAAATTAAAGATATAAATTGCACCGGCAGCACCAAAACAAGAGTACATAGCTATATCCGTTGCACTTTTCATATTTTTTGCTGCGGTATATGCATCATAGGTTGTACCTCGGGCATTCATTGTACTTATTTGAGCCTGTCCGAGAAAATAACATGCTGTTCCTCCTCCAAGCAACAAGACTTCACTAGTTAAGATTCCTGCACCAGCTCCCCATTTCCCTTTTAGCATCTGCCCAAGACCGGGAACAAACATTGAAGCTGCCATTGCTTTGCCATTAACTTTTCGCAAAAGACGCTTTTGTTCTTCCTCTTTGTTTTTTTGTTGTTGCTCCCAAGTCTCCACTAATTTATTATACATATCATGTTTGGTACACTCATCTGTAGCTTCAAATTCAGGGACAATATTGCCAGCTTTGGCAACTTGGCAAAGTATATACATTGTCCACATGTTTGTAACAGAATCCTGCACGGGGAATTCACAGACTTTGTTGATAGGCACTTTCATGTTGCGTGCGATCACTTCATAATCTGTTCCGCTTTGTACGGCACGGTTCACTTCATCTGTGGAAATCGCTGTTCCTATACGGTTGGCGGTACTTTGAAACACACGACCAAGAGCCTGATTCAATGCTTCACGCTTTGTGAATCCCTCTCCATGCTCTACCACATAAAGATATGTGCCGTTAGTCGGGCGTGGCGCCTGGAATACCCAGTCCGGACGGAACCGCGGTCGGCGCGTCATCTGCGCCGATGCAGCCAATGCCATACCAATACACAGCAATAATAGTAGTAGTTTTTTCATAATTTATTCGCAGTCTAAATAATCTTCAAATTCGGCTTTCACGTTACCATACATAGCCACTTGCCATAGACAATACAAAATAATTCCGCCGTATTGACTCGCTTGTTCATATTCGCAGACTTTGTTCATCGGGAGAACCATATTACTGCTTTTCAGATTAAGTTCATTTTGCAATGTTTGTTCAACCGTTTGTACGTCCTCCGTTTTTGAAACTTTTACCCCAAGCTTCCATTGACTTTCAAGAATAGCCATAGAAAACGCTTTGGTATAAGCCTGTTCGTAATCTTTGCCTTCGGCTTTTGTAACACGATAGTAGTAGGTGTCATTTCCTGCTTTTGGCATGTGCTTAATCCATTCTGGCATCCCCAATGCCCACGTGAAAGCGGGCATTAGGGAAGCCACTATGGTAAATAACGTTATTTTCAGGTTCATATTAAAGCCCATTTTGTTGGCGAAGTTCATCCAGTTGCTTTTGCTCTTGCTCTTTTTCAAATGCCTGTTTATTCAACTCCTCTTCAACGAATTGACGGAAGCGTGCACGGTCTGCATCTACTTGGATAACTTGCATTTGATTTTGTAAGTCGTTCAGTACTTTGCCAATTGGAACATGTACTGCGACATACGCTGTATAAGTTCCATCCAGAGCCTGACCGAACTCACGGCATACTGCCTCGGCATATTTATCAATTGCTTTTTTACCAATGGCTGTAGCTTCTCCTTCCAGTTCAGATTCTTTAACTTGTTGGCGCTGACGAGTATTTACATCTTTTGCATAGTTGCTTACAGCGTTTGAAATAGTACCAATATAGCGGGTGGCGACATCTTCAATAGCTATGCGGTTTGCTGCCATAATACCGTCTTTACGGTCAATCTGATTTTCTGCAATACCAAGTCCGGCCATGTATTCGCCGTGTTTGTCATAAGACTCTTCAATGCAAGGGATGTGCAATTTTTGCTCCAGACGCATAGCTGTCGCATTACGTGCGTTCTGAGCTTTCAGTTTTGCAATCTCCATTTCAGATTGTTTTTCGGCTTTTTTAGCTTCGCGTTCCATCTTGAAATCTTCTTCTTGAGCTTGCAATTCCATTTCCACTTGACGAATTTCTTTCACCCGCTTCAAGCTATCCAAATACGCTTGTTGGGGATCCACTTTCGGTTCTGCTTGTTTAACCGGCTTCTTGGCTGCACATGACATGCAAAGTACTAATGAAAGTACCACTAATACTGATTTTTTCATTGTTGTTTGTTGTTTCGTTTTGCCTACTCTTTATCGGATTTTCGGCTTCTTCCGTTGTTTATTATTTAAGTGATTCTATTTTCTTATGTAACTCGGCTTATTAATGCTAACAGCAACATATGCTTTATTCATTCCCGTTGGTTCTATTGATATCTTGCGGCAGCGTATATTGCACATACTATCAACAATATCAGCTTTTTGAGACTCCGTGATGGTATTGGTTGTATTTAATAATATACGGGCAAGGGCATCTATTCGAGCAAAAAAATTTTTCTTTGCTTCTTGCACCGCCATATGGTAAGCAATTTGCTGGCTAGGTCCCTCTCCCATGCCTAACTCATTGTATTCTGTTTCTGTATCAAATGCAGCTTCCATACAAGGGATGACAGGAATTTTCGGTTCTTGTTGTGGCATATTCTGCTCCAACTCCTGAACACGTTGCTCTAATTGTTCTATTTTCTGACGGAGGAGTTGTATTTCCTTTTGCATTTCAGAAGAATTGTTCCTCTGGGCAATAGCATTTGATGTACCGATTATTAAACCGAATACTACAAAAAGTGTAATCTTTTTCATTGTTCTATATTGTTATTTTTTAAATGTTCGCGCGCACACGCATAGGCGCATAAAAAAGCATAAGCCTCGTTATTGCTCATCACACACGAGGCCTTAGCAAACCGTCAGAATAATAAACAACAATGAAACCTACGCCGATATGACTACCATGCTGTCAAGAAACAACAACATGGGTACTAATCATACCCATAGGCATTCATTATTACTTTGCATGTTCTGACCAATAAAAAGTTGCTAAGTTTTCGTGTGTCAATACAAAGCGTAATAAACGCCATCTATGTACAACCTATTTGGCGTTTGTGCATCACTATGCCGCCTCACAGGTTCTTGACCCCCCGCCCGATTGGCTGTATGCAAAGGCGTTGCAATGTCATTTGCATACCCTGGCAAACAGTCCGGCGTCGGAATCGGCTGCAAAATTACTGCTTTTATTTGGATTGTGCAAAAAAAAATGTACTTTTTCCGAAAATACTGCACTTTTCTGCTCTTTGTTGTGCTACGCTGTAGTAGTGGAGAATGATATCTTGTTGCTTTGCGGCAAAGAGGTACAACAAAAAAGCAGTTATGTTTGTCTTATGCTTCTCTTACGGTTCTCTTGCGGTACTCTTATGCATATGCGTTGTTTATGATTCGTTTATCGTTCGTTTATCCTTCGTATAGGATTCGGTAAAAGTGGGGTAAGAGATAATTGGACAACAAAAATCGCAACTATGCAAATTTAGTTGCGATTTTTTGTGATTTTCTTAATTCTTTATTCCTTATTTCTTATTCGTCTAAAGTGTTCTAAAAGTCATGTTGTCAGGGAATGGTCCCGTGATGGTCCCGTTCTTATCTTCACATTCGTTACGAACGATTATTACTCTTCTTCACATTCCGCTACGTTTTTTTGCCCATTAAACATTACACATTACACAAAAAAATGCGCGTTTGGAGAATATTTCTCCATCCGCTCTTGCAGATGTCGAATTTTTGTAGTACTTTTGCAGGCAAAATGATAATCACTTAAATATTGATGCTTATGAAGAAAGGAATTTTTACACTATGCCTCGTGGCAGTATGTATGCTGCCCGCACAAGGACAGGAAAAAGTGTACGTGGAAACGGTTGGCCCGTTATTGGGTGAAATAGCCTTCGACCAAGGCGCTCCGTACAACAAAGTCACACCCGTCGTAAAAGGCACCAACTGCCCGACAGGCTGCGTCGCCACCGCTATGGCGCAAATAATGGCGTACTACCAGTATCCGAAAGAGTGCCACGGTAGTATCAGCTACAAAACCGAAACGCTGAACATCACCGTGGAGAAGAACCTTGAAGGTTACAAACCCGACTGGGCAAACATTCTGAAAACATATAAGCCCGGCAGTTATACCGGCCAACAGGCAGATGCTATCGCTGACCTGATGTCTGCATGCGGCGCAGCAGTACACATGGATTACAACTGGGATGGCAGCGGTGCCAATTCCGAAGATGTGCTTGGAGCTATGTCACAGTACTTCGGATATGATATAAACTCCGATTTTATTCTCAAGTCCGATTGTACCGACGTAGCATACCATAAGATGCTGCAGGACGAACTGCGTTCAGGACGTCCCATCTACTACAGCTCCACACAGCAAGTAGGTGCAGGTCACGCGTTTGTATGCGACGGTTTCCGTATTCAAGAAGGCTATGAGAAATACCCTGAATACCACTTTAACTGGGGTTGGGGCGGTGAAGCCAATGATTGGGTACGCCTGAACAAATTAGCCGCCAAGATTACTATGAGCGGTGAGGTACTGGATATCAGTTATAACCAGAAATGCATTCTCAATCTGTTTCCGACAAACTGGCAGGCAGTTGAAGAGGTGGAGGCCGGACTTGACAGCAACGCTCCGATTTATGATATTTTCGGCCGCCGCGTAACAGAAACCATTCCTGGACAAATATATATCCAGAACGGCAAGAAGTTCTTCGTAATGGAATAATAACGTGCCAAAAAGCAGTGTTCCGGCGACGTGCTAACGTCCCGTTAACGTCTCGGTAGCGTCTCGGCTGGGACTCGAAGAAAGACAGGTCATCAAATAATCGAGACGAAAGAGCAGAAAAGAAGAAGGTGTGTCGGTTGACACACCTTCTTTTATTCACTTACCGTCAATTAATTACTTTTTGTATTTTACAGAGAGACGGAAGTTGTCAACAGCCTCACGCATTTTGTTCCACTCAGGATCGTTCTTCTCGGGCAGGATTACACGCTGGGGCTCCATGCTTACACCCTGGTTGCGCGGATCTTGACCGTAAACGTAGTTGATGGTCTTCATGAATTTAACCTCATCAGAAACAACCTTGTAGGTAGAGTCAGCTTGCATCTCAAGCTCAATACCATAGAAGGTATTCTGGTTGTTCAACAGGTAGTCAACTGCCAACTCGGTGTAATCAATCTTGGTCATATACTGCGAGCTCTTGTTGTCCTCGCCGGTCGTATAAACCCAGCTGCCCTTCTGGAAGATACCATCCGGAACATAGCTGCTATAGTAACCACCTTCACCGCTTTCATCGGTTTCGTACTCATAAATACGAACCACAGCACCGGTAACGTTAGCAGCAGCTTTCTTGATATATTCACCGTACTTGGTTGAGCTCTGCTCGTTGATAGCTTCAACGACACCCTTCATGTTAGCAACGTAGTTAGGAGCATCGATAGCACCCGGCATAGTCTGATGAACAGTGTCTTTGTTTACATAGTAAGCACCAAGCGTCCAGGTAAGAATCTTATATTGACCCATCCAGTCTACGAACGCTTTGTTGTCCTGGTTATCTGCAACAGCAGCCACCATGATACTGGTGTTCCACTCAGCCATAGCACCATCTTCCGTACCACCGAGGTGACCGTCATTCTGATAACCAAAGCCCTCGCTGAAGAACAAGAACTCCATGTTAGCGAACGTAACCTTCAGTTCACCGAAGTCTTTGTCCTTGTAGGTAGCATAAACAAGATTGGTACTATCAATCTCGTAACCATAGAGGAAGCAGTCAGTGAAGTCAAAGGTCTCATGCCAAGCAGAAACTTTTACTTCGCACTTTGCAGTCTTACCACCGGCAGACAAAGTAATAGTAGCCTCACCAATGTTGAGTGCGGTAACAGTACCGTTAGAAGCAACAGTAGCCACGTTTTCATCAGAAGATGTCCATTTGAGGGTCACCTTCGCACCCTTCGGTGCATAAACAGCGTCCAGACGAACAGACTCACCGGCCACCATCGTCAACGTAGCAGGCTCAATAGAGAGCGAGGTCAGAGAATCACCACCGCCTTCACTACCACCGCTTTCAGCGGAGTTTTTGTCTTTACATGCATTAAAGGTCACAGCAAGTGCCAACAATGCGATTCCAAAATACAACTTTTTCATACTTTTTTGTTTTTAAAAATGGTTAATAATTAAGTTAATTAACTTCCAGACTAAATGTTTGGATTATATGTTGCTTCCGAAGTCGGAATATTCAGGTTATAGTTGGGGTCTCCCGCTTTAATGGAAGCACCTGCACGGTAGTCATGGTTGGAACCGCGCTTGGTTTCCTTCGTCAGACGGCGGAAGGTCTGTAAGCCATAGCCTTCGCCCCACATCTCAACACGCCAGTTATACGTGATAGCCTTGAGAACATCTTCGCCTGCAAGACCGTTGATATAGGTGTTGAAATCAGCTTGCGAATCCGGATACTCAGGATTGAGACGCTGCTCCAGAATCGGCTTGAGGTAGTTGGTCACAGCACCGGCAGCATCGCCCAAGAAATAACTTGCTTCGGCAGCGATGAGGTACATTGACTCATAACGCATGAAGACGTTGTCGCTCAACCACTCACGGTCAATATCATCATCCTCCGTGGAAACCGGAGAAGCCGCTGAGAAGAACTTGCCATCCGGACAATCTTTGAACTTGGAATATACGGATCCGTCATTGAACCATTTGATACGTCCATCCCACTCCAGCTTCATGATTTCCTGTTTGAGGTTGTCATCAATAACTTTGGTATCACCAGCCCATGCATAACTGTAGGAGTGAATATCAACCTGTCCAAACCAGGATTTCAAACCGCCGGCGGTTTCTGTAACGACGTGCTGTCCCCACATCCAACTCGGGTCTTCCACATTGTTGAAACCGGTGGTGTAGAGGTTCTCGTTCTTGATAATCTGGAACTTGCCGTTCTTCATCACGTCCGTTGCGTAGTCCAGTGCTTTCTGGTAGTACGCCTTCTCCTCACCATATACTGCATAATAGGGTGCAGCATTGAGGTATGCGTATGCCAGCAAGCCACGTGCCACGTCAATATTGATTTTCAGTTTCGAATCACGAGCATATTCGCTTTTTTCCAATTCCTGATAGAGTGCGCCGAACTCTTCGAAGAGTTTGATGGCGTTAGCCAGATCTTTGAATACCTGGTTATAAATCTGCTCGGAAGTGGAGAGCGGTTGCGGCGATTCGAAGTTAGTCTCCGTATAAAGCGGGCAGCAGGGATACGTCTTGATGGTGTAACCCGTCATATACGTACTTTCCTCCACAGGCGTGTACCAACGTACCAAGTTGGAATAGCAGTACGCGCGCATTGCGAAAGCCTGTGCCAGCCAGAGGGCATAATTCGCAGCAGCGATATCGTACGTACCTTTTGCAGCCGTAGAAGGATAGCCGCTCTTTGCCACCTTTGCCATCAGGTCATCGCTGTCCTTGTTGATGTTACGAATCACAATGTTGGCATTACGCAGAATATCATAGTAGAACGCCCAAATGGTACCCGTACGGCTGGTGGTCTGCATCTGCTCGTCCGTATAAAGCCAACCGTAGGTCTTGTCGGTAACGGCGATATCAGCGCAGAGGATGTCACCCCAGAGGTCAATACTGCGTTGTCCGAACTCATCATGACGGGAGGTGTTCATCGTATAAATCATGGAGTAGAGGCCATTGAGGCTGTTCTCCAGTTTATCGCTGCTTAACTTGTCGTACAGTGTTTGCGTGACAGTACTTCCTGCCGGTTCACGCGACAAGAAACTGTCCGCGCAAGAGGTAAACAGGAAAGCGATAAATGCAATTGCTATAAAACCTTTTTTCATACTTTGTTCTCCTTTCATACATTAGAATTGAACTTTGATACCACCAATAATCGTCGAAAGCGGCGTGTATTGGTAAGAGTCGGACGAACCGTCCAGACTTACCATCGGGTTGTAACCCTTACGCGCTGATGCGATAGCGAGGTTATCACCCTGTACATAGAGCTCAAGCCGTTTGAGTTTAATCTTCTCAATCCACTTCTTCGGGAACTTGTAACCTACACGTACGCTGTTCAAGCTGAGGTAGGAGTTACTGGTGAGGAAGCGGTCTGAAACCTCATTCGTATAAAGGTCAATACCGTTGTTCAGACGCGGGATGTTCGTGTTAGGATTGTCCTCCGTCCACATGTTACGCATATCCACGTGCCAGTTATAACTACCGACTTTTTCGTTACCCATTAACTGAATGTAGGTATAGTCAATACCATAACCGCCGATACGATAACTGCAGGAAGCGCTGAAGGTGAAACCGTAAGCCTCCAAGTCAATACCGAAACCACCGTCGAGTGCAGGCTCTGCGGAATAGCCCTTGAAGTCATAACCGCAATAGTAAGCGTCTGTCGTGTGCACGGTGTCAATAATTGCATTCGGATTCTTCAGACGGTAATCGTTTACATCAGAGATATAGTTGTTACCGTTATTGTTCTTAACATCTTCGTCTGTAACAAGTTTCGCGTTACGTGTACCGAAGGAACCTTTTGATTTGTCATAGTATCCGACATAAATGGCTTCACCGGTAGTAGGATCAACACCTACGAATTCCGGCAGGCGATACTCAAGAATACTATGTCCAACAACCAAGGCACCGTTTACTGACATTTCCTCATCGGAATCGTCACTTTCTTTCGGCAACTCAAGAATCTTGTTGTGGTAGTATGCACCATTGAGGCGGATGTCCAACTTCACGTTACGAGTATCCACTGCGTGCACGTCAAACTGGAATTCAACACCCTGGTTCGACATCTTACCACCGTTGATGTAGGTATAAGAGTAACCGAGCGAGGTTGCATTATAACGCGGATACAACATATTGTCCGTAAGTTTATAGAAGTAATCCAACTCAATATCCCACCATTTACTAAGCGAGAGTTCGAGACCTACGTCCACCGTCTGTGTACGCTCCCAAGTGAGGTCTTTGTTTCCTTTGTATGCCCATACATAACCAACCTGTCCGTCCACATACTCAATTGTGTATTGGTCTTGCCAGAGGTTAGAGGAAATACCTTGGTTACCCAACATACCCCAGCTGACACGGAGTTTACCGTCCTTGAGGAGGTTCACATTCTCCATGAAGCTTTCGTTGGTGAACATCCACGCCACACCTACAGAACCGAAGTGTCCCCAACGGTGTCCCTTAGCGAACTTACTGGAACCATCGGCACGGTAGTTGGCGGTAACCATATAACGCTCATTGTACGTATAGTTGGCTTGCGCGAGGTAACTCTCCAACGCTGTCTGACTATTGGCAGAAGTCATGTAACCCATTTGTACGGCATTACCCCATTCCAGTCCTTCGGGGTCTGCAATACGGTTCTTCTGACCTTCCATTTCCTCAACAATTGCGAGACCGGTCTCGTGACCCGCCATTACGTCAATCGTGTGGTCGCCGATAATCTTGTTATATTTGAGCAACTGCTTTGCCTCGAAGTACAGCACATTATATTGTCCTTTGTAGATACGACCGATACCGGCAGCATCGCCATAGTACTTGTTGGTCAAATCCGAAGTATTTGCACCTACGTACTGAAGACCCAAATCAACTTCCAGTTTCAAGTCCTTGTAGAACTTAATCTCGAGGTTTGCCGATCCAGCCACCTGGTGCTGCGTCGTTTTCTGCTTGTCATACTTCAACGAACCGGCAGGGTTGATACCGCTACCGAAGCCACGGCCACCACCTTTGTGCATACCGTAGTCATATGCATAATCACCGGTCTTGGGGTCAGCCATGATAGAACCGTCCGCATTATACAGGTGCACCGGATAAATGGGCGGAATACCGTTGACGTAGGCAAAACCGTTGTTCATGTTACTACCCTGTCCCGGATTATTCAGCGTGGAATAGGTATAAGCCAGGTTCAAGCCACCTTTGAGCCACTTCTTTGCCTGATGCTCAATGTTGCCACGCACCGAGAAACGGTCGTAGTCAGAACCGATATAATAACCTTCGTCCTTGAGGTAACCAAACGAGGTATAGTACGTGGTTTTGTCACTACCACCCGAGATTTTCACATTAGCGCTTGCCTTCTGACCGGTGCGGAAGATAGCATCCTCCCAACTGGTCATATTCTTATAAGCCTCCTTCATCTGTACATCCGGATAGAAGTGACCTGTACGGTCAATCAGCGCGCTTCCGTCCGCATCCCAGAGGTTGTACATAGCAGGGAGACCTTTACCCGTCGAGCTGAAGAGCGTTTTGTTCGTCTCCTGGAAGTGCTTCTGCGGGTCAGAGATATCAATGGAGTTATACAAACTACGCCATGCCATTTCCACATACTCCTGCGGGTCTTTGATTACCTCATACATCGGAAGCAAATGCATGTTTGCGCCATAATAAACGTCCACGTCAATCTTTGCCTCTTCGTTGGAGTTACCTTTCTTTGTGGTAATAACGATAACGCCGTTTGCACCACGGCTACCATACAAAGAAGTCGCAGTAGCATCCTTCAAGACCGTTGTAGAAGCGATATCGCTGGGGTCAATCGCCGAGATATCACCTTCGTAGGTTACACCGTCCACGATGTAAAGAGGCGTGGTGTTTGCCCTCAACGAACCGATACCACGGATGTGAATGGTAGCGTTAGTACCGGGCTGACCGGAGGTGTTAATAACCGTCACACCGGCAACCTCACCCGCCAAAGCCTTTGAGATTTCGGTCGGTGCCTTTTTCTCAATGTCCTCGGCACTAACGGATTGTGCGGAACCAGCGAACGATCCTTTGGATACATTACCATAACCGGTAACGACCACGTCCTGCAGCACCTCGGAGTTCTCCTTCAAGGTAACGCGGATGTTCGACTTTGCGGCCACTTCCTGGCTCTGCATACCCATAAAGCTAATAATGAGCTTGGCATTGTCAGGTACATCCAATTCAAAATTTCCATCGATGTCGGTGATCGTACCTGATGTGGAGCCTTTTACTTGAACGCTCGCACCGGTCAGGGGTTCCCCTTTCTCATCTACTACGATACCGCTTACATGCACATCCGCCCACAAGGAGAGGCTGAACAATGCCGCGGCAAACAAGATAGTAAATTTCTTCATCATTTTTTGTCCTTTTAGTTAATACTAATATAATATATATAATGTGTCAAACGCAAAAGCTTTTCCGCACAATTGCATAAAAAGCGCGCAAAGGTACTGCTATTTTTTGATATATGCAAATAAAAGTTGAGAAAAGTGCTGAAAAGTGTCATTTTTTCACAAATTGTAAGGTTTTTGTGACAAAATTACTCGTAAAAGAGGGTGCAAAGTGTATTTTCTGAAAGCAAATCGTTGGCAATTTCTTGCAATTTGTCAGCGGTGGTTTGTTCAACTTTTTTAAACATTTCCTGCCAAGCGGGTGCCTCTCCGTAATACATCATCTGTTTTGCCATCGCGAGCACACTATTTTCCTGATTCTCAGCAGCTATCGCCATCTGCCCGTGCAACTGGGTCAGCGCACGGCGGAGTTGGAGGGAGGAGAGTTTTTCATCGCGAAGACGTTTCAGTTCCGCAAGGACAAGATCCAAGCATTGATTGCGGTTTGCAGGTTCTGTGGCAAAGTAAACGCTCCAATAACCCGTGTCGGAAAGCGGGGTATATTGCGATTCGATGGTATAAACAAGTCCTTTCTGCTCGCGGAGAGAGAGGTTCAGGCGCGAGTTGAGGCTGCCGCCACCCAGTATATTGTTGAGGAAATACATGGCGAGCTGGTCGGGATGCCCCAAGGGATAAGCTCTGCCACCCAACATAACATGGGTTTGATGCGTGTGGCGGCGGAAGGACGCAGACTGAGAATCTACAAGAGTTGCTACGCCTGCACGAGCACGACGCTGTGAGACCGCTGCGCTGCGAGCGTTGAAACCCAACTCCTGTTCCGCAAAGCGAAATATCTGTTCCGGTTTGATGTTTCCCTGCGAGAAAATGACCATCTTATCCGGTGTAAAGTTGTCCGTAACCCAGGCAAGCGGGTGCATCTGCGAGGAAGCAATGGTTTTGAGGGTTTTGCGTTTGCCGAGAATCGGCTGTGCAAGCGGGTGTCCGGAGAAGACAAGGCTTTCGAAATCATCGTATATGAGCTCCGAGGGACTATCTTCGTAACTCTCGATTTCATCGAGGATGACGCCAAGTTCCTTGTCCGTTTCGCGTTTAGGGAAGGTCGGGCGCAAGACCAAATCGGCAATCAGTTGGAGTGTCTGACGGAAGTGCTCCACCGGCGTTGCGGCGTAGAATGTAGTTTCTTCTTTTGTTGTAAAGGCGTTTATTTCACCGCCTATACCTTCGATTTTGTTGATAATCTGCCGTGCAGAAAGATTGTGTCCGAACGGCGTGCGGCAACCTTTGAACACACAATGCTCGACGTAATGCGCCAAACCGTTGAGCTGGGGCTGTTCGTCACGGGTTCCTACGGCAACAGAAATACCGACGTAAGCGACCTCGGAAGTTGTCATCCGGTGGACAATTTTCAGCCCATTCGGCAAAATTTTATAAAAAGTAGTATTATTTTCTTGCATAGTTCGTTTTTTTGTAGTACTTTTGCAGCCGATTTTCGCTCCTTATCCCCGACATGGATGGGGAATCGTGTCCGCGGCATTGGCGGAATTGGTAGACGCGCCAGACTTAGGATCTGGTTCTTCACAGAGTGTAGGTTCGAGTCCTATATGCCGCACAAATTATGAGAAAGTACATTTTTGTTTTGTTCGTTTTCGCATTAAGTCTCGCATCCTGCAAGACGAATGACGAGCCGCAATACTCGCCGCAGTTTGCAATGTCAGAGTTCGTTGTGTCCCATCTTGACGCTACACAGAAACCCGATACGTTAGGAGCCAAAGTTGTGGATGAGGTTATTGTGGTTGACAGTATTTCAGTGGGCGACACCGTGCGTTTTGCCGTGCTGTGCAATGCTGTAACCAATCAATTGACATCGTTTGTAGCGACGACAGATACCACTATTCTGTATATGAAAGTCTATCTCGGCGAGCAGCATACAAAAGCGTTGGACAAGTCTTCCGTAGTAGAAGATTGCAAACTGGTATTCCTGCCAGGCTACGGAGCAGCGTCTTTCCCGATGGAGTACATTGCGCGCAAGTCTGCGACGGCGAATGTTACATTCACACTTTCAAGCACCTCGGAGTACTCGCCGACAACGCTGAAGTTCTCGCAACCCATCCGATAGGCTTATTCGTCTTTCTTTGCCTCCTGCCAAAGGGCTTCCATTTCGTCAAGGGTCATATCTTTCAGGTTCCGGTCTTGTTCCGTTGCACGCTGTTCGATATAATTGAAGCGGCGTGTGAACTTCTGGTTAGTCTTTTCGAGTGCGTTATCCGGTTTGAGTTTATAGAGACGAGCCACATTCACCATCGCAAAGAGGAGGTCGCCAAATTCGCGCTCGGCTTTTTCCTGATTGCCAGCCCGCAGTTCGGCTTCAAACTCCGCCATTTCTTCCTTGACCTTGTCCCAGACATCTTCGCGCTTTTCCCAATCAAAGCCGACATTGGTCACTTTGTCCTGAATGCGGTAGGCTTTGACAAGAGCCGGCAGGGCTTCGGGAATACCGGCGAGGACGGTTTTATTGCCACCTTTTTCTTTGAGTTTAACTTGCTCCCAGAGTTTGGAGACATCTTCGGCGTTCTTTGCGGCTTCCTCGCCATATACATGAGGATGGCGGAAAATCAGTTTGTCGCAAAGGCGGTTGCAGACATCAGCAATGTCGAAATCGCCGGTCTCGCTGGCAATTTTAGCGTAAAAAATAACGTGGAGCAAGACATCGCCAAGTTCTTTGGATATGTCCGTCATATCATGCTTGATGAGCGCCGATGCCAGTTCATAGGTTTCTTCGATGGTATTCTGGCGGAGCGATTCAAACGTCTGCTTGCGATCCCACGGACACTTCTCGCGGAGGTCATCCATAACGGTAAGCAGGCGGTCAAATGCCTTTAATTGTTCTTCTCGTGAATGTAACATACCTTTGTTTTTCAATTTTTGTGCAGTTATACTTCTCTCTGCTTTCTCTTGGCTTAATATCTAACTAATATCTAACTAATAACTAACTACTGGCTCGTTCTCCGCAAAGTCACTGGGATTTACCATGTATTTCGTGAATATTTTGTTGCTTGCAGGTCTCAAGATGGTAGTTGGCAGAGTTGCATTTCACCTTTTTCGTTTAATTGGGCATACGTGAATAGTTTGAAGCAATCTCCCAGAATGATTACGCGGGAATCCTTAGTAATTTGGAGATCCAAGTCAATGTGGCGATGACCAAAGACATAGTAATCATGATGCTCCCTACCCTCCAGTTCCTTTGCGTACAAAACAAGTTCCTCTTTGTCCTCGCCCTTATATGGACATGGATTGGCAAGTTCCTTCTGGCGGCTCTTTTTCGCCCAGTTGTAGCCAAACGCATTGCCGATTTTCGGGTGCAAGCAGCGGAAAAGGAACTGCGAGACGGGGTTATGGAAGAATTTGCGAAGCCGCATAAAGGAGCGTATCTTGCGCAAAACCGGCTTGGGGTAAAGGGTTTCGTAGTTCGAAGGCAAGAGTCCGTCACCATGCGCCATGTAGATTGTTTTGCCATAAGCGGTCATGGCATACGGATGGTGGTGGATAATCATGCCGGTCATTTTCTTGAGTCCGCCAAAGGTCCAGAGGTCGTGGTTGCCGATAAAGAAGTGTACGTGCACGCCTTTACGCACCAGATGACGGATGGTGTGCATAAATTCGGCATACTGCTTCTTGGATTTGTCGGTAATATAGTATTCAAACCAGAAGTCAAACATATCTCCGAGGAGATAGATAGCCGTAGCGTCTTTGCCCATCTGTCGGAGCAAAGTTGTTACTTTCTTCTGGTGCGCATAGCCGCGTTCAATGGCTCTGGAGCCCAAGTGTGCGTC
Source organism: Paludibacteraceae bacterium (assembly GCA_905233925.1). Lineage (GTDB taxonomy): Bacteria > Bacteroidota > Bacteroidia > Bacteroidales > Paludibacteraceae > Colicola. Next base: position 43,700 of record CAJOFV010000002.1, on the reverse strand, counting down.
GGATAAAAAATAAATCATAGGAATCCCAATTCTAATTTAGCTTCTTCGGACATCATATCTTTCGTCCATTCCGGTTCGAAAACGAGGTTGACGTTCACCGCCGTAACTCCCTCCACCGTAGCAACTTTCTGGCGGATATCCTCCACCAAGAAATCGGCAGCAGGACAGGAAGGAGCCGTGAGCGTCATATCAATGTCACAGGTGCCATCTTGCTGTATTTCAATCTTATAGATGAGACCAAGGTCGTAGATGTTGACAGGTATTTCGGGATCGAAAACCGTCTTGAGCATCTTGAGGACCTGCTCTTCTTTTTCCAAAAACTCGTTATCCATATATCATTCCTCCTGCGAGTCCAGCCAACACGACCAAAACAATAGGATGGCTGATGATGTCAATTAGTTTGTTCTTATTCTTGGTAAACATCGGCAACAGAGTGCAGACCGCCACCACGGCGCAGATGATGTAACTGTAATTGTCGATAAAACTTTCGGGTGTGCACAGTTTATAAGCCGCCAAAGCGATGAGGAGGACAATGAGTATGCGGATGATGCGCATGGTAATCTGATAGATGCGATTGTCCGCCCATTTATCCTTGATGCGCATGTATAAAGCGCAAATTATCAGCATTATAACAAGGCTCGGAAGAATGATCGCCGTCGATGCAACGAGGCTTCCCCAAATGCTGCCGGTGGCCGTGTAGCCGACGTATGTGGCGCAGTTCATACCAATCGGACCGGGCGTGACCTGGCTGATACCTACTATATCTACAAACTCCGTGGGCGTCATCCAGCCGTAGCGGGTAACTTCCATCTCAATGAGCGCAATAATGGACATACCGCCGCCAAAGCCGAGGAGGCCAATCTTGAGGAATGATATGAAGAGTTGCAGATATATCATATTTTTCTTGCCATTCTTATTACCGTAGCGGCGATGAGAGCAACGACCGCGGGGCGAACACCTTTGAATACTGCCTCTATTTGCGGGAGTTGTTTGTAGCCGGTGAAGAAGATTGCGATGAGCAAAATGCAAACGATGGAAGGCAGAACAGCGCCCAAAACAGCAGCTGCAATATATGCCCAACGATGCTTTCCACCAGAGACACACCACCCGACGAAAATAGCCGTATTTACGGCAATCAAGCCGGGTGCAGCCTGCGCCAAAGCAAGCATATTGAGGAACTCTTTTTCCTCAATCCACTTGTGTTTGTCCACTATCTCGCGCTGTACGTACGCCAACATGACGTAACCGCCACCGATGGTGAAAGTGCCAATCTTGAGATAGACGAGAAACAGGTTCGCTATTTTGCGGAGATCATCCATTCGCTACGCGCCAATCGCCATTCTTAACTTGCAGTTGCTCACGGAGTTGCTGTTTGATGAACTTCGCCATAACGTTGATAGCAGCGTTGTTGTGTCCACCCTGCGGGATAATGACGTCCGCATAGCGTTTACAAGGCTCAATAAACTGCTCGTGCATAGGTTTGAGGACGTGCTGGTAACGCTCCATAACGCCTTCCGCCGTACGTCCGCGCTCTATTATATCGCGCTTGATGACGCGAATAAGACGGTCGTCCGCATCGGCGTCAACGAAAATCTTGAGGTCCATTTCGGAACGGAGTTTTTCATCGCGCAACGCCATAATCCCCTCAACGACAATGACTTCCTTCGGCTCAATGTGCACTGTTTCCGCCTGACGCGTGCAGGTGATGTAGTCATAAATAGGCTCCTCAATGGCTTTCCCTTCGCGGAGTTTATGAATGTGCTTCTCCAAAAGCGGCCAATCGAAAGCGTCGGGATGGTCAAAGTTGATTTTCTGGCGTTCCTCCATAGGAATACCACTGGAATCCTTGTAGTAAGAATCCTGATGCAAGACAACGACTTCGCCTTTTGGAAGGCGCTCTGATAACTTTCTGACCACGGTGGTTTTTCCCGAGCCGGTCCCGCCCGCTATACCAATGATAAACATATAATTGTAAATTACGGCACAAAAGTACTGCTTTTTGCGGACATATGCAAATATTTTCGTCATTTGTAAAAAATAATACAAATAAATTTGTATATGTGCAAATTTTGTTGTACTTTTGCAGGCGAATTCGTTAAAGGGACAAATATCCAATCATAAAAAAATACTACTATGGCTTACAAAATCAGTGAAGATTGTATCGCGTGCGGTACATGTAAAGACGAATGCCCGATGGGCGCAATCTCTGAAGGCGAACACTATTCCATCGATCCTGACGTATGCACAGAGTGCGGAACCTGCGCAGACGTATGCCCGAGCGGGGCAATCTCCTTATAATATATATTAAGGAGTGAAAGATTGAATGAGTGAATGAATAAAAAAAGCCGCCACGATGGCGGCTTTTTTTGTACTATTATTTTGCGTAGTTGACTGCGCGGGTTTCGCGAATGACGGTCACTTTGACTTGTCCGGGATAAGTCATTTCGTCCTGAATACGCTTGGCGAGATCGAAGGAAAGGAGCTCGGTGTCCTTGTCGGAAATCTTGTCCGCACCGACAATAACGCGGAGTTCGCGGCCTGCCTGCAGGGCATAAGTCTTCACTACGCCGGGGAAGGACATCGCCATATTCTCAAGGTCGTTGAGACGCTTTACATAAGTCTCCACAATCTCACGACGGGCACCCGGACGGGCACCTGAAATGGCGTCACATGCCTGTACAATCGGAGCGATGAGCGTTTCCATCTCACATTCGTCGTGGTGGGCACCAACGGCATTGCAGATATCAGGCTTTTCGCCATACTGCTCGCAAAGTTTCATACCGGCTTCCGCGTGCGGGAGGTCAGCATATTCTTCCGCCACTTTGCCAATGTCGTGAAGAAGTCCTGCACGGCGGGCTTTCTTGGTGTTCAAACCCAATTCGGCAGCCATAGCCCCACACAGGTTAGCCGTTTCGCGCGAGTGTTGGAGCAGGTTCTGTCCGTATGAGGAGCGGTATTTCATCTTGCCGACGAGGCGGATGAGTTCCGGATGCAAACCATGCACGCCAAGGTCAATCGTGGTGCGTTTACCGGTCTCGATAATCTCTTCCTCTACCTGCTTGGTGACTTTTGCAACGACTTCCTCAATGCGAGCGGGGTGAATACGTCCGTCCTGCACGAGCTGGTGGAGCGAGAGCCGCGCAATCTCACGGCGAATGGGGTCGTAACCGGAAATGGTGATGGCTTCAGGGGTGTCGTCCACGACGATTTCAACGCCTGTTGCTGCCTCCAAAGCGCGAATATTACGGCCTTCGCGACCAATGACACGGCCTTTGACTTCATCGTTGTCAATGTGGAAAATCGAAACGGCATTCTCAACTGTTGTTTCGGATGCGATGCGCTGAATGGTCTGGATGATGAGCTTCTTGGCTTCCTTGTTGGCAGTCAGGCGGGCTTCGTCCATCGTTTCGTTGATGAATGCCATTGCGTCTGTCTTGGCCTCGTCCCGCATCGCCTCAACGAGTTGTTTCTTTGCCTCCTCGGCGGAAATGCCGGAGATTTGTTCCAACTGATGCTGCGCCTGCTTGTGCATTTTGTCAATTTCCTGCGCCTTGAATTCGAGCGCTTTCTGCTGATTATCAACTTGTTGCGCACGGTTGTTAAGGTCATTCTGTTGACGCTGCAAGTCACCCTGACGGGAATTAAGCTGCTGCTCACGATCACGAAGTTGCTGCTCACGCTGCTGTTTCTTCTGGTCGTCTGCACGCACCTGATTGTCGTGCTCAAGCTTGAGAGCGATGAATTTCTCCTTTGCCTCGACAATCTTGTTCTTTTTGATTATTTCCGCTTCTTCCTCAGCCTTTTTAATCAGGCTGACCGCTGTAAAGCGGGAAATCAGGTAGAAAATGCCGATGCCCAAAGCAAATGCGGCAACACCTATAATAATGCATAAAACTGTTGTTGACATAAATGAATTGTTTATTATTGTTTATGATTGTTCAATATTGTTGTAGGCGCAAGCGCCTCGTTTATTCGATTGTTTAATTCGGACAGTTTCTGTTTGACGGGTTCAAGGGATTTCGCCCGTACATCGGCATGCAGTCCGACCGCCGATTCCAAAGCGACATACATCCAGAGCTTCTCGGGTGAAGCGTTTCTAAAACGTGCCGCATAAAATTGATACCTTTTGTTCAACCATTCCGCCGCTTCGCGATAGGTTTGCTCCTTTTCGCGCTCCACATCCAACGCGACAGTGTGGATATCCAATTTAAGGTTAATATGTTGTATATCACTCATTGTTTGAGTATTTCCAGCGCTCTATCAACTTGCGCGATGATGTTTGTCAGTTGGCGTTTCGCCACCTCCTGCTGCTCAGGATTGCCGGAAAGCGACTTGGCAATCCGAAGGGATTTGTATTGCTCTTGCAAGGCAACAAGTTCCGAATGGGTACGCAAAATCTCATTCCGCTGCCGCTCGTTTTCCTCCTGCAGTGCCTGATAATCAGCCTGCAAGGAGGAGTAACGAGATAGCAACGCATTAAGAGAGGATTCCAGTGTTTCCAGTTCAGTCATTAGAAGCTGTAACCTACGCCAATACCGAGAACGCCCATGAACTGCACGCGCTCCTTGGCATAAATGACACCTTTTTCATCCGGTTTGCCGTCAATCTTGAGACCGTTGATATATTTAAGGTCTGTGCTGAGAGTAACGTTGAGGCATTTGAGGAACTGGTAGGAAACCATCACTGTCCAATCCACATCGAAGTTACCGAAACGACGGTTGTTGTCGCGGTAGCCGAGATAAGTAGCGGTAGAGATGTCAGTACCATTGTCTGCCATTTCGTTCATCTGCGAAACGGTATAGTTGGCAGCACCTTCGCCATTATCAAACTCGTACATTTTTACCTTGTCCCATTTATACGGGGTGAAGAGGGTCAGTGTTGAAGCCACTTTGAGGTCTTTGTAAGCATAGTTGACAGTACCCTTGAAGTTCAAGCCAAGCTCACCAATGGCGTTTTTGTACTGTTTGACGTTCTTGTCGTCATAGTACCAAGTACCCTGTGTTTCCTGAACAGTTTGACGGAAGGTTTGCTCCGGATCGGTGTAAACGCCCGCCTCTACCATCTGTTTGGTGTATTTGTCGTTGTTCTTGTCGGAAATGTAAGCGGTTGTGATACGCCCTGCGATAGGCGAGAGGTAAAGGGAGAAGTCTGCGCCGTTGACGCTCTTTTTCCAGTCAATACCGACAGAGATATCGGTGTAAGACGGAGCAAGAATCATACTGTTGATTACATTCGGGGTACCATCACCGGGATAGGTTTTACCAAGATCCATCTGTGTCTGGAAAGCGGCCGATGCGGTAAGGAACCATGTGGGATGGAACTCCCAACCAAACTTGGTGTCAAACTTCAAGTGGTCAGACGTTTTCTGAAGTTTGTCAAACTTCTGGTCCACCCAACTCAGACCATACTCAATGTCCAGATTGGATTCCCAAGCAAGATTGTTCTCTTCGTAAAGCAAACGAACCTTACCGAATGCTACACCGGCTACGTTGTTGTTACCACCGGCAGCCCAGTTCCACAGACCTGTTGCATTGGCGTTCAAGCCGACAACACCAGATACTTTCCACGGTTTCGGAGCCTCAGCGGGTGCCTCTGCCGGAGCTTCCGCCTCCTGGGCAAAAGTCATTGCAGCACACATGGTGCAAGCAAGAAGAAGAATAGATTTTTTCATTGTTTTGTTTTTTTAGTTGTTATTATTTTTTTCGAGATGTCGATATGACGAGATGTCGATATGTCGATGTCTGTTCTTAATATTGCGCGGTATCATAGACCTGGTCTGCCACGTCAGAGCCTTTGATGTGCTCGATGATGCAGAAAGCGAAATCCGCTGCCAGGCCGGGACCTTTGGCTGTGATGATGTTCTTTGACTCCACGACCAAGCCACCCACGTAACTCTCGCCGAGGAAGGATTCAAAGCCGGGGTAACAAGTCGCCTGTTTACCCTTGAGAATACCGAGTTTTCCCAAGACAGAAGGCGCGGCACAAATAGCAGCAATCTCCTTGCCGGCATCGTTATGCTGCACAAGCAGTTCACGCAAGCCGTTGTGCTGGTCCAAATGGGTTTGACCACCAGGCAAAATAAGCATTTCGGCATCGTCAAAATCCACATTTTCAAACAAGCCGTCAGCCTCCACGGCGATGTTATGTGCCCCTAAGACCATCGGTTTTCCGGTAATGGAAACCGTCGTAAGCGCGATGTTTGCACGTCTCAAAAGGTCGATTGTCGTGATGGCCTCTATTTCCTCGAAGCCGTTGTCCAAAAATAGATAGTTCATAGTTCCTCTTTATTTATATTTGAATATATAGGTGATCGTACCGAACTGTTTGTCGGGCCGATCTGTAAAGGAAAACTCCGCTTTATATGCCGCTTTTACCGCCAACTGAATCGTCGCGTCGTCGGAAACAGTTGTTCCCTCGGTTGCTTTGGCGCTTACGACTTTTCCGCTGCCGTCCACTATGATTGCTACGACAACTTTGCCCTCCTGGCTGAAGTTATTGCTCGGCGCAGGCAGGCTCTTGCAGGAACGTCCCGCCAATGACCAAGAAGTGCCGCCTGAAGAACCGGAACCTACGTCGGGATTGCCACGACGCGTATCACCCTCTGTGTCTCCACTTCCAGCCGCTCCGGCACCGTTATTACCAAAGAGCGAACCGAATTGGTTGGCTTTATCAATTGCCGCCTGTTCCTTTGCACGCTGTTCGGCAAGTGCTTTTTCGCGCACCTGGCGCTCCGCTTCAAGACGCTGCTGCTCTTCACGCTGCTTTTGCAAACGTTCGGCTTCCGCCTGCTGACGGGCTTTTTCTTCCGCATCGCGCTGGCGTTGGAGCGCCAACGATTCCTCGTCATCCTGCACCATCAAGTCGTTCGAAGATGGTTGAGAGGGAGCCGGAGGAGGTGAAACAGATTCAGACGGCGCCGCCTGGGACTCCTGCGGCTGAAAACCGCCTCCATCTTCAGCGACACCAAACGCCACCTCAATGCCATTGTCTTCCTGTTCATGCACTGAATAGATACGGATAAACCACAGCAACAAGAACAAGAGCAGCATCACGAGTGCGGTGCCGATAGCAGCAATTGTATTTGAACGGCGTTTACTGACCATTGTGTCTCGTAGCAATGACGAGTTTCATCTTGTGCTGATTGGCGATGTCCAGCACGTTTACCACTTCCTTATAAGCGATGTCTTGGTCTGCATGTAGGGCAATATACATTGCGGAATCCATTTGCTGAATGCCGCACAAATAGCTCTCCAAGTCCTCCACATTGATAGCAACGGGTTTCTCGCGCCCAAGTGCCACAAAGTAATTGCCCAGATTGTCAATCGACACTTTGGCAACCACTTGTTTGGTGTTGGTTCTCGCTTTCGCCTGCGGAAGATTTATCTTAATATCATTGGGCGAGGACATGGTTGATGCCATCACAAAAAAGAGCAGCAAGAGGAAAATCAAGTCCGTCATGCTGGACATCGCGAAGGTCGCCTCTACCCTATTTCTTCTTTTCAGTGACATTTAATGATTTGAAAATTTGAAGATTAGGCCGGTTCGTTGAGGAGATCCATAAACTCAAGCGTGCGGGATTCGAGACCGCGAACGACACGGTCAATACGCGCAACGAGGAAGTTGTAGGCAAACATTGCCAGAATACCGACAATGAGACCGCCAATAGTGGTCACCATCGCCTGATACATACCTTCACTCAGCGCAGACATCTCAATCACGCCACTGGCATTCTGCGCCATATTAAAGAAGGTTTGAACCATACCAAGCACCGTTCCCAAGAAACCAAGCATCGGTGCTCCGGCAGCAATAGTTGCCATGATTACAAGGCCTTTTTCCAGTTTGCCAACCTCGAGATTACCAACATTCTCAATCGCCACCTGCACATCCTGCATCGGACGACCAATACGAGAAATACCCTTTTCAATCATGCGCGAAGCCGGTGTATCAGTTTGCTTACAGAGGTTAACAGCAGAATCCATCTTACCCTCGTGGATATAATCATGGATACGGTCCATAAACGATGTATCCTCTTTGGTAGCGGATTTGAGCACCACCATACGCTCAATAAAAATATAAACTCCCCACGCCAGCAGCAAAGCGAGGATAATCATAATCCAACCGCCATAGGCTGCCATCGTCCACAGATTGATAGACTCTTGCACGGGTTCTTCTACAACTGCGAGGTTCTCCACCATCGCATCCAATGTATCAATTTGCAAAAACATACGTTTTTATTTGAAGATTTGAGAATTTGAGAATTTGAAAATTATTGGGCGTCGATTTCCAACGCTTCGCGGTAGCGTTTGATTGTTTCCTGAATGCCCAAATAGAGGGAATCGGAAATAATTGCATGACCGATACTAACCTCAGCCACCCAGGGGAATGCCTTAATCAGCGGGCGAAGATTTTCCATATTGAGGTCATGCCCCATATTCACACCAAGCCCCAACTCGCGTGCTTTTTCAGCCGCAGGACGCAGGTAATCGAGCGCCCGTTCGGGACTGAGTTCGAAGAGTTTCACATACGGACCGGTATAAATCTCTACGCGGTCTGCACCGGTTTTCTTGGCATACTCCACCATTTCAACGTTGGCATCGACAAAAATGCTGACGCGGATACGTTTGGAGTGAAGTTCGTCCACAATGGCCTGCAAATAATTGAGGTAATGACGGACATTCCAGCCATGGTTACTGGTAAGCTGTGTCGGCGAATCCGGCACAAGCGTTACCTGGTCGGGACAAACGTCCATTACAAGCTCCATAAACTCCTCCGTGGGGTTTCCCTCCACATTGAGTTCGGTCTTGATTAACGACTTGAGCTGATAAACGTCCTCCTTGCGGATATGGCGTTCATCGGGACGCGGATGGACTGTAATTCCCTGTGCGCCAAACAGTTCGCAGTCCAAAGCGAACTTCTCGACATCGGGCGTATTGGCTCCGCGCGCGTTGCGCAGGGTAGCCACTTTGTTGATATTTACACTGAGTTTTGCCATAATTTCACATATTACGCCGCAAAATTACAACTTTTTTTTGATATACACAAATAAAAACTGCGTTTTTACAATAAAATATTTGTCTATGTCATCTTTTTGTAGTAATTTTGCGGCAAATTTAAGAATTATGACAATTGCCATCTTTGGAAACGCGATGAAATCCAACACCTTGAACGAGGTGCAACATATTTTAGAGTTCATGCAACTGCGAGGCGTTGGTGTCGTGCTGTCACAAGAACTGCGACAGGAATTGAACCTTCGTGAGTATCCGTTGTACACAAACGCCCTTGAGCCGATTGACTTTGCGTTGTCTGTTGGCGGTGACGGCACATTTTTGACTACTGCAGCTGCTCTCGGCGACAGTAATATCCCCATTTTGGGCATCAACTGCGGACGTCTCGGCTTTTTGGCGGACGTACAAACGAAAAATGTTGATGTCATTATGGATCAGCTCATCAAAGGGCACTATACCATCGAGCAACGCACGCTGCTGCATGTAGAGACTTCGCGCGACGGGCTGATTATGGCACCCAATGCGCTGAACGAGATAGCAGTGATGAAGTACGGCTTGAGCAGTATGATTTCCATTGAAGCCCGCATTAACGGTGAACTGCTGCATCAATACGAAGCGGATGGCCTGCTGCTTGCAACGCCTACCGGCTCTACGGCCTACAATCTCAGTATTGGCGGTCCGTTGATGGTGCCACAGGCTCGCGGGGTCATCATTTCACCGATTGCGACACACAGTCTCAATGTCCGTCCGCTGGTTATTCCGGATGACTGGGTCATTGATTTGACGGTGAAATCACGTACAGGAAGTTACCTTATCAGTGTAGACGGCCGCAGCCAGGTCATGTCACAGGATATCAGCCTGCAAATCCGCAAAGCCTCTTACACCGTCAAACTCGTGCAAATCGGTCAAAACAGTTTCATTCAATCGCTGAAAGACAAGTTATCTTGGGGACAAGGCGGAAAGCTTTAATTCACGATGCATCATTTACGGATAATCTACATGGGAACGCCGGAGTTTGCCGTGGCAGGCTTGCAGGCGTTGATTGAGAATGACTACAACGTAGTCGCCGTTGTCACTATGCCCGACAAACCCGCCGGACGCGGGCATCAGGTGCAGTTCTCCGCCGTCAAACAATATGCTTTGTCACAGGGGTTGCCGGTATTGCAGCCGGAAAAACTGAAAGACGAAGCGTTTGTGGAAGAGTTGCGCAGCTATAAGGCTGATTTGCAGATTGTTACAGCGTTTCGCATGTTGCCGGAAGTTGTATGGGCAATGCCCCGGCTCGGCACATTCAACGTACACGGTTCGTTGCTACCTCAATACCGCGGTGCCGCCCCGATAAACTGGGCTGTTATCAATGGCGAGAAAGAGACGGGACTGACAACGTTCATGCTTAAACATGAGATAGATACTGGCAACATGATTTTGCAAGAACGGATAGCGATTGGCGAAGATGAAGATGTCGGTAGCGTGCATGATCGGCTGATGGCGTTAAGTCGGGATATAGTGCTTCGGACAGTGCGTCTTATCGAGGAATGTGACCGTGAGGGCAAGCCTCTTCCAGTGGTACCGCAGCCGGAATTACCAGACTTAAAACCTGCTCCAAAAATCTTCAAAGAGACGTGCGAGATAGACTTTAGCAAGACTGCAACCGAGATAAAGAATTTTGTTCGCGGATTGAGTCCCTACCCCGGTGCGTGGATGATGTGGAACGGGAATGTTGTGAAGGTATTTAAGGCAGCTGTCAGTCCGGTGGCATCGGCGAAAGGGCATATTATTGTGCCGTGTAAAGACGGATACGTGGATATATTAGAGCTGCAGGCAGCCGGCAAGAAACGGATGGATACGAGATCTTTTCTCAACGGGCTGCGTTGAGAAAAGATATTTAGGATTTAAGATTTAAGATTTAGGATTATTGTGGATCCGTATTTATTGATTGATAAATATTACGGTGATTCGCCAGCGTTGAAAGAGGTGTTGTTAGTACACTCGGAGCAAGTTCGTGACCGAGCAATGCGGATATTGGATGCGCACCCAGACTGGGAGACGATTGGGAATGAGAAAGGCGAGATTGTGAATCGAGAATTTCTCTCGGAGGCGGCAATGCTGCATGATATAGGGATTATCTACTGCGATGCGCCGAAGATTCATTGTGTCGGGTCTCACAAGTACATTGAACACGGGTATTTGGGTGCAGAGTTATTGCGGAATGAGGGTCTGCCTCAGCACGCATTTGTGGCTGAGCGTCACACGGGGAGCGGTATAACGATGGAGCAGGTTATTCGTGAAGATTTGCCTATTCCGGTGAAAGATTATCTGCCGGAATCGCTTGCGGAGCGCATTATCTGCTATGCCGATAAATTCTATTCCAAATCTCACTTGGGCGAAGAAGTGTCGATTGCCAAGATTCGGGAGAATATCTGGAAATACGGTCACGACGCTATCTTGCGTTGGGAGCGTTTAGCGGAACTTATGGGAGAATCCAATGGATAGCAGTTCTTTGAACTGGATTTTTGGTTTGGTATCGCCTTCTGCAATATATGCGGAATCAAAACGAGGATGGAGCATCAAGCGAATACTTAAGAAACGGTTGATGTAGAATTCGCCATTGATTTCCCAATCAATTTCAACAGTTTTATAATTGGTATAGAGGTAAAACTCCGTATCGAGTCCGAACTCACGCACAGGGTGCCATCTCCACTGTACGCGCAAGGTGCTACCAAATTCGCTGAGGAGCTGTTCTCCGGCTTTTATGCCGTAGTTAGTGACGTTGACGTTGTGGATACTATCGCCATCGCCAAAGTGTGCATAGACGAGCTTGTATGTAGCTGGTGCAAAGTAGATACTGAGGTCCTCGATGGGTCGATAATCCAAACCGCCATGGATATAGAATTTAGCAGGCGTCATGAACGCCGTTTTAACGGTAGATTGGTTTTCATTCCAGACGTTCCAGAGTGTGGTATTCAACTCGACGGAAGCAACGGCGTATAGTTTCGGGACGATTTGATAGCCAAATTTACTATAGAGTCGGAACATGTCGTCGGTGACATTGTATTTGCGAAGCGTGTCGCCCGGTGTGGTGGTGACGCCGGCACGCCATTCGCCGAGGTTCTCCCACGTGATACGGTCTTTGCGGTAATTGATTTGTCCCTTGGCAATGTTCAAGATGGCGAATTGGCTGTTACCGCCTTTATACCAGTTGGGTGAGATATAGTTTTGGGTGAATTGCGCCATGAGATTTGCCTCCTTGTACCAGTGGGAATATCGCTCGCGGAGGTTGCGTGAGACGTCTTCTAAATCTGCATCGAGATCGCGGAAGATGGACTTTTCAATACCGGCACGATTGATGTAAATCTTATCCGCCAATTCGCGTGAGAGCGAGTCAATCTCCTGCTGCAAGGGGTCAATGTCAGTTGACAGTTGGGAGTTGGCAGTTGACAGTTCTTCAGCGGGAGGTGTCGGATGGAGTAATTCCTGGAGTTTTCGGATGGAGTCTTGAGTCTTAATGAGGCGATCCTGCAAGGCGGTTAATTCAGCTTGTAGCGCGGAATCCCGCAGGATAAGTTGCTGCAAAAGAGAGTCTTGGCGGATAGAGTCCCGAATGAATATTTCGTGGCTTTGCTGCGCGACTAATTGCAGGAGCAGGTCGTCATTATCAACGGCAGATTGTTGGTTTTGGAGTTTGAAAGTATCCTTGGCAACGCCGGCATAGGTATCGCTCATCACATAAATAGTATCGCCCGCAAAAACAGGCGATACATATATCAGGCAAATGATGCCAAGTGATAAAAATCGATGTGCCGAGCGGCTGGGCATAGTTATTTTTTCTTGTTTTTTGGTGTTTCCGGAGCAGGTACTTCAAATTGTGTAGTATCAGGCAACATCGGCCGTCTGAACGCACGAATAACGAGCCAAACACCCACCATAATAAAAGGAATAGAGAGCCACTGCCCCATATTGAGGACATGTCCTGCTTCGAAGGCTTCCTGGTCGTTTTTGATGAATTCCAAGAAGAATCGGATTACGAAAACAATGAGGAAGAACGTACCAATGAGCAGTCCTTCGCGGCGACGGGCATTGGTGAACCAATACATCGGCCATGTAACCGCCATAGTGAGAAGGACGTAGAGCATCTCGTATATTTGGGTGGGATGGCAAGGCACGGTTTGTCCATCACGAACGAAGATGAATCCCCACGGGAGGTCTGTCGGACCGCCGTAAATCTCGGAGTTCATAAGGTTGCCGAGTCGGATGAGGGTTGCAGTAATGCAGACGCCGATACAAAGACGGTCAAGAATCCAAATCATTGATGTTTGGTATTCGGGTTTCTTTGAGAAATGGCGTTTGTTAAGCAACCACGCCGCAATAGCCAAACCTATACCGCCGCCGTGGGAAGATAGCCCCCCTTCCCAGACTTTGATGAGGAGGAAAGGGTTTTCAATATAGGGATTGCGGTAGGTGATTGTCCAACTGAAAATTTGAATAGGGTTATTGGTAAGATGCCATTCGTAAAACCAGCAATGTCCGATTCGTGCGCCGATAATCACACCCAGCGTCATCCAGACAAAAATCTTGTCCGCCCATTCTTCGGGGCAATGTTCATGCCTGTACACCCATACTTGCACCAGATAGCAAAGGTAGATACCGATTGCCCAGAGCAATCCGTACCAACGTATTCCGCCATTACCGAAGTGAATGAGAATCGGGTCTACATCCCAAACAACCGACAATACATTTACCATATACTATCCATTGTCAATTACAATCCTTTGCCGTGGCATTGTTTGTACTTTTTGCCGGAGCCACAGGGACACGGGTCATTCGGACGCGGTTTTTTCTCCACGCGAATCGGCTCGGGACGCTGCATTTCGCGGGTGTCGCGACCAGCTGCCTGTGCCATACCGCTTGCCTGCGCCGCGCTCTGCACTGCATCCTTCTGTGTACGATAACGGCTGTAGTCCGACCGCTGTTGTGCCGCTGCCTGCTGCACGTTCTGCGGTTGCTGCATCGGAATCTGTCCGCGCAACAAAATCGCAATCGCACGGCGGTTGAACGAATCCAGCATCTGTTTGAAGATATTAAATGACTCGAGTTTGTAAATCAACAGCGGATCTTTCTGCTCGTAGGATGCGTTCTGTACGCTCTGTTTGAGGTCATCCAACTGACGAAGATGCTCCTTCCACTCGTCATCAATGACATACAGCAGCATCCGTTTCTCGAACTCTTTGATAACCTCTTTGCTGTCCGTTTCCGCAGCACGCTTGAGGTTAACCGCGATATTATATACTTTCTTGCCGTCCGTAATCGGAATCAGAATATTCTCATACATCGCGCCTTTCTCCTCATAGACTTTCTGAACGACCGGATTAGCAGTGGTGGTCAGTTTGTCCATACGGCGTTTGAACGACTCTATCGCCGCTTCGGCAAGTTTGTCGCTCAACACGTTCTCACGGCTACCGCGGAAGGTGTCTTCATCGAACGGCACTTCTATCGCGAACACCTGCATTACCTCGAACTGCAAGCCCTCGTAATCCATTGCGTCGCGCGCATCGGCTACGATAGACTCCGCCGTGTCATAAATCATGTTCGTGATATCCACACCGATACGCTCACCCATCAACGCGTGGCGGCGTTTCGCGTAAATGACGTTACGCTGCTGGTTCATCACGTCGTCGTATTCAATCAAGCGCTTACGGATTCCGAAGTTGTTCTCCTCGACCTTCTTCTGTGCGCGCTCAATGGAGTTCGAAATCATGTTGTGCTCAATCATTTCGCCTTCCTCGAAGCCCATTCTGTCCATCACGGAAGCAATACGCTCCGAACCGAACATACGCATCAGGTCATCCTCCAGAGACACATAGAACACCGAACTACCCGGGTCGCCCTGACGTCCCGAACGTCCGCGCAACTGTCTGTCCACACGGCGGCTCTCATGCCGCTCCGTACCGATAATGGCCAGACCACCCGCCTCTTTTACTTCCGGCGTCAGTTTAATATCCGTTCCACGACCTGCCATGTTCGTTGCGATGGTTACTACGCCTCTGCGACCAGCTTCGGCAACAACCTCCGCCTCGCGCTGGTGCAACTTCGCGTTCAACACCTGGTGCTGAATCTTACGCATGGTCAGCATCTTGCTCAATAACTCGGATATCTCGACACTCGTTGTACCAACCAGCACCGGACGGCCTTCGCCGATGAGTTTCTGTATTTCGTCTATGACCGCGTTGTACTTCTCGCGCTTGGTGCGGTAAATACGGTCGTTCATGTCGATTCGCGCGACGGGTTTGTTGGTCGGGATAACCACCACGTCCAACTTGTAGATGTTCCAGAACTCGCCTGCTTCCGTCTCGGCTGTACCGGTCATACCGGACAGTTTGTTGTACATACGGAAGTAGTTCTGCAAGGTAATGGTCGCAAACGTCTGGGTCGCGCCTTCCACCTTCACGTTCTCTTTCGCTTCAACTGCCTGATGCAAACCATCCGACCAGCGGCGGCCTTCCATGATACGGCCTGTCTGCTCATCGACAATCTTCACCTCGTTGTTATCAATGATATAGTCCACATCCTTCTCGAACAGCGTGTAGGCCTTAAGTAACTGGTGCACCGTGTGTACACGCTCCGACTTGATGGAGTAATTGGACAGGATATCATCCTTACGCTGCTGCTTCTCCTCGGCGGTCAGGTTCTCTTTCTCCAGTTCGGCGATTTCGCTTCCCACGTCCGGCAATACGAAGAAGTTCGGGTCTTCAGTGCTGCCCGTCAGCGTATCTATACCCTTGTCCGTCAACTCAATGGACTTGTTCTTTTCGTCAATGACGAAGTATAACTCGTCCGTGGCGATGTGCATGTTCTTCTCGTTCTCCTGCAAGTAGAACTCCTCCGTCTTCTGCAAGCGCACTTTCACGCCCGGCTCGGAGAGGTACTTAATCAGCGCCTTCGACTTCGGCATGCCCTTGAACGCGCGGAATAATGCCAATTCGCCGGCTTCTTTCTCCTTCTCGTCCGAAGAGCCCATTTTCGCTTTTGCCTCTGCAAGCAGCTTCGTTGTCAGCGTCGTTTGCGTACGTACCAGCAGTTCCACACGGTGCTTGTATTCGTCAAACATCTGGTCTTCGCCCTTGGGTATCGGACCACTGATAATCAACGGCGTACGTGCATCGTCAATCAATACGGAGTCCACCTCATCGACGATGGCGAAGTTATGACCGCGCTGCACAAGATCCAACGGCGAAGTCGCCATGTTGTCACGCAGGTAGTCAAAACCGAACTCGTTGTTTGTACCGAAAGTAATGTCGCAGGCGTACGCTTTGCGGCGCTCGTCGGAGTTCGGTTTGTGCTTGTCAATACAATCAACCGTCAGACCGTGGAACATATACAGCGGACCCATCCACTCCGAGTCACGTTTCGCCAGATAGTCGTTCACCGTCACAACGTGCACGCCTTCGTGCGTCATTGCGTTGAGGAACACCGGCAATGTCGCCACAAGCGTCTTACCTTCACCGGTCGCCATCTCTGCTATTTTGCCCTGGTGCAATACCACACCGCCTATCAACTGCACGTCATAATGCACCATGTCCCACGTTATCTCGTTGCCACCGGCAGTCCAGTGGTTGTAATAAACGGCGCTGCTGCCCTGAATCTCCACAAAGTCAAAGCGCGGGTCTGCTGCCAGGCTCTTGTCCTGATCATTCGCCGTTACCACCACTTTCTCGTTCTGTGCAAAGCGGCGGGCGGTTGACTTCACAATCGCAAACACTTCCGGCAGCACCTCGTCCAGAACGGTCTTATAGTCTTCTTTGATTTCTTTTTCGAGTTTGTCAACCTCATTATAAACTTTCTCGCGTTTGTCTATATCAAGCCCCTCGATGCTTGCTTTAAGCTCCACAATACGCTGTTTCTTTTCTGCCACGTACGCGGCGATCTTAGCCATAATGGCAGCCGAACGCTCACGCAACGCATCATTACTCAAGGCATCTATTTCCGGATAAACCGCAGCTATCTTGTCCACATACGGCTGAATCGCACGCATATCCTTCTGCGACTTGTTACCAAACAGTTTCGTAATAAATTCCAAAAAACTCATATTATTTTCTCATTTTTTCAATTACACATTTTTTCATTTCGGCGAGCGTGCTGATTTGCACCAAACAGCACACAAACTGCCAAAAACGTGCAAAGGTACAACATTTTTTCCATATACACAAAAAAAAGTGCGTTTTCCTGCACTTTTTTGTTGTTCAGAAGGGTTCAAAGGCGTTCAAAATTGTTTTGGACGGTTCTCTTTGGTTGTGTCGGTTTAGTATAGTATTGGTAAAGCCCGGTTTTAACGGCTTTAACTTTCGGATTACCGACGGTTTACCGCCGAATGATTTTCGGTCGACTGTCGGGCGACTGTCGGGGCACCGTCGGGCGACCGTCGGGGAAGACAGGTTGCGAAAAGTGGAAAGTGGAAGGTTTAATGTTTAACGGATGAACGGTGAACGGATGAACGGTGAACGGATGAACGGATGAACGGTGAACGGATGAACGGATGAACGGATGAACGGTGAACGGATGAGCGGATGAACGGGTGAACGGATGAACGGATGAACGGATGAACGGATGGACGGATGAACGGATGAACGGGCGGGCTACGCCTACACATCGCGCTGCGCGCTACACAGCGGCGCAAGCGCCTACACAGCGGGCTAAAGCCCTACATAAGACAGGAGCGAAGCGATAGGTTTCAAATGAAAAAAGCGGCATTACGCCGCTTCTTTCATTCAATCATTCACTCATTTCACTCATTCATTCTTTCACTCATTCACTCATTCATTCTTTCGAGCCTTGAGCATTATTCTACTACTCTGCCCATGAGGTCGTAGGTTTTGCCGGCGCGGAAGATGTAGATTTGACCGTCACGGTAGAACTTGACAGCGTCCAGCGTGCTGTTGGACTCATAGAAGTTCTCTACCGGGAGCAAACTCTCCAAATCCTGATTGATGGCCGGAAGAGCAACAGTCGAGCCGGTGAAAATCTTCACCTCACCTGCTGCCAGACTTACACTACTGCCTGCCTTTGTGCTGCCTGCATAGTAATCATACCACGTGCCGGAAGGCAGATTAACAGTCTGGGTGGCACCTGCATCGAGGTTAGCCACTACATAGACATCGCTGCCCCATTGCACCGAGCGAATCTTAGCGCCGGAGCCCAAAGCCGAAGCCGTCGGATTACCGGCAAATACACTCGGCATGAGTTTGGTACGCAACTGGATAGCCTGTGCGCACTTGGTGTAAGCATCTATACGTCTCTGCTCCTTGAAGTAACCCAGGTCTTCGGGACGCGGTTTCTTGTTGCAGCGGTACTTATCATCTCCGTTGGCTGTACCGGCATTCGGGTGGTCTATGTCGCAGTTGATGGAGTAGTCGTAACCAATCTCCTCGAATTGCCAAATCATGTGCGAACCGTTGAGCAGCACGTTCAATATCACGCTCGCGGGCACACGGCTTATACGGGTTGTGACATCGGTTTTGATAGCACCGTTGCCGTACATCTTACACTTGTACTGCATGCGCTCCTCGTCGTGGGATTCGCAATAAGAAACATAACCGTCCATGTTGGCGTTGTTGAGGTTGTCGTTCTTATCGAACCAGCCCATGGCAACCTGCATATAGGCTTCGTTCGTGTTCTGCCAGCACATCATGCCTTCGTTGATGAGTTGCGGACGCTCCGTGCCCATATTGTCGCCCCAGTGCTCGCAAATCATATAAGCGGTCGGCGAAACAGCCTTCACACCCTTGGCATAATAGTCCTTCAGGTTGGCTACAGAGGTGTTCGGCTGGTCGGAGCAGAAACCGTGGCTGAGGTCAAGACGATAACCGTCCACCTTATACTCTTTGAGCCAGTATTGCAGCGCACGGATGAACATCTGGTGTGCAGGCGCAAAGCCGTGGTTCCAGTCCTCATAGACATTATCCTTATGCGGTGCGGTTACATTGAACCAGGGGTTCTTGGAAAGGTCTGTGCCGTAGGGATAAAGTTTGTTCATCGGGTTGAGACCGGTAGCGTGGTTGAACACTATGTCCAGAATAACGGCTATACCGCGCTTGTGGCACTCGTCGATGAAGTCTTTGATGGCTTTCTCGGAACCGTAGGCGCGGTCGGGTGCGAAATAGTGGTTGGGAGAATAGCCCCAGTTGTAGTTGCCGTCGAACTCGCAAATCGGCATCAGCTCGATAGCGTTCACGCCCAACTGCTGGAGGTAGTCAAGACGCTGATGAACGCCCTTGATGGTGCGGTCAGGCGTATAGTCATATACCCACATTTCGTAGATAATGAGGTTGTTCTTGTCCGGACGTTGGAAGTTCAGCGTAGCATCCGACCATTTGTAAGCCTCTTTGCCGGGTTGAATAACGGTTACGTAGCCGCCGTCAGCACCGGTCTTCGGATAATCAATCAGGGACGGGTCAGCCGACTTCGGTTCCCATTTGTCATCGGGGTGAATCACTTTCTCAGAGAAGAGGTCGGAGATTTGTTTTCTTACGCCATCCGCGCGCTCAACAGCATACTGGAAGCGGTACTCTTTGCCTTTCTCCAGGCCGGTAAGCGTAATCCAGAAGTAGTTGCCATCCTTATAGAGTTGGTGTGCAGCATCCAGTTTCCAGTTGGTCATATCGCCGAGCAGGAAGACACGCTTTGCAGACTCGGTCTTGCTTGCCGCGTAAGTGCAGAGGGTAACAGACGTGCCATCCGAACCGTAATAAATACCCTGGTCAACGGAGTCAAGCCATCCACGGCATCCCAGATGTCACCAACGGACTCTTCGCCCATAACCACAAAGATATCCTGTCCACCGGCTGTTTTTCCTTCAAGAGAACCGTCAGGGCCATCATTGAACACGAAAGCCAGGGCTCTGACCTCTGTTCCGGAGGGGATGTTGTAATAGGTGAACATGTTGTCAATTTCCAACTGCCATTTGTCACCGACTTTGGTCAATTGTGGGGCATTGGAAGCACGCCAGTCGGCTTTTACGCCGAGCCAGTCTTGTGTGGGTGTGCAATAGCCAGTGTGGGCATAGCACTTGGTAGCAGCGGCCATTCCGCCGTTACCGGCCTTCGGGTCGAAGGTAATGATAATCTTCCCGGTGTAGTCTTTCTCGATTACAGAGGGATTGGTTGTCACTTGTGCCACGAGGATGCAGCACCAGACGCACAAAAGTGCAAGAACGCTCAGTTTTTTCATCGCTGTAGTGTTGTTTTGAAGTTTATAATTATTTATACGAAGTCTCGATATCTCGACAAGTCGATATTTCGAAAACCGTTTGGGAGCAGAGGCGGTAATCAGCCGCCCCTACCCGATGGATTAACGTACAACTTTGCCTTGTGCGTCATACTTCACGCCATTGCGATAGATGTAGAGAACACCGTTCTCAATCACCTTAATCATGGCAGCGTTGCCAACGACATGATCAATGCCTGAACCAACATCGTACTTTGACCATTCACCTGCGCAACCCGGGTCGCCCCATACTTCTGAAGTAGAAGTGATGGTATAGAGGTTATTGTCACCGATGGACGAAATCATCAGGTCACCGGTTTTTGCACCCCAGTCAACGATATCACCAGATCCGTTCACGCGAACAAAGAGAATTGCCTTGTAAGGGGTCAAATCTACATCAATGTACCACATACCCTCTTGTCCATCAACAGGAGCCATACGTACGCCCGGCCATTGCGCATTTTTAACATCGCCGTCGTTGTAGGCATAGAAGCCAAGAGCAGCACCGTCCTTTGTCCACCACCCTTGAGTCATTTTGCAATAAAGACGAGTCGTCTCTGCAGACATCATTACCGTGCAGCAAAGAGCTGCTACAAAGAATAAAATTTTCTTCATAATCTTTTTTATTTTAAATGGTTATTAATTAAAGTAAGGAGTGCCCGCACGCGCGCGGCGTGCGGACATTCCTCTTTTTGTTATTCAACAAGGAGACCCTGAACGCTGTACTTCTTACCGTCACGGTAGATGTACATTACGCCGTTCTCAATAACCTTGCGGAGCTCAGAACCAACGCCGTAGATGTTCTCGTTAGCCATTTCTTCGTGCTTAACGACATAGAGGTAATCGTTGTTAGCCTCAATGTGCAGGTAGAAGTCATAAACAGCTGTCTCGGAAACAACATATGCATCGTTCTCGATATTGAACTTGTAGCTCGTATCGTCTTTCCAGATAGCAGCAGCCCAACCGGCTTTGCTTGCATTGTCGTAGAGGACGAAGGTCTGACCAGCGGTCAGCGCGAGATCAACAATCATCAGCTCGTTGTTGTCGTCCGGATTAAGCTCTGCGCCAACGAAGGTTGTACCGTCGATGAACAGACCGTACTGAGCAATCTGCGAGGTAGCGAAGTTACCTTCAACAGTGAAGATTGTTCCGGTGTAGGTAATCGTTACGTCACTTGCAACGGTCAAGCCGAAGATGATGTTGTTATCATCGCCCTCGCTCAAGCCCTCAGCAACGGTTGTCAGGTCAGAGAAGCCCTTGGTATTGTTCCAAGTACCATCCAGCGAGATGCGGAACTTGTAGAGACCCGGCTCAAGGTTCTTGATGGTAAAGATGTCATCCATTACAGGGATAGCAGACGGATTCCAGTTACCGAACGCATCACCGCCACCTACTACGTAGAACTTAGCAGCAACAGGTGCAGCGAATTTACCTGCGATAGTGAACGCAGCAGCATTGTAGGCAACAGTTACCTCACCAGCCTCTGCAAGCGTGAAGCAAATGTTGTCATCTGCGTCAGCTGTTACACCGGCGGGCTTGTCTGTCAAGTTGCTGTAGCCAACTACCTGACCGTCATTCCATGTACCGTCTTTGGTCACTTTCAGTTTATAAGCAACGCCTGCCTTGAGGTTCAGCTTGTAAGCATCAGCTTCGGTAACTGCGATAGCAGCAGCGTTCCAAGCCTGGTCGGCTGCCAGACCGGCGTCGACAACCAATGCGCTGTCACCGGTGATGAAGTACTTCGCTTCAGTGGAACTACCACCGCCTTCATACTTGCCAAGCAAGGTAGCCGTAACGGTACCTGCAGCAGGATCAAGAACGAAGGTTACAGTATCCAGAGCACCAATCTTGTCGCCAAGAATAGCGTCAATAGCTACCCATGTGGAACCTGCATCACTTTCTGCTGTATTGTAGTTCACACCTGTGCCACCGAAGACAACGTTCTCCAGCTTTTGGTTAGCACCGTCTTTGGTCATTTCTTTCCATGTCCAGTCGGTTGCGCCGTTCCAGTTGTTCTTCATATAGTACTTCGCATCAGCAGGAACCTGATACTTGCCAATCAAGGTTGCGGTAACAGTCTTTGCAACAGGATTAAATACGAAGGTTACAGTATCCAACGCGCCAATCTTGTCACCAAGAATTTCTTCAATAGCTACCCAGGTTGCACCTGCGTCGTCTTGAGCGGTGTTGTAGTTCACACCCGTGCCGCCGAAGACTACATTCTCCAGCTTGTAGGTATCACCGTCTTTGGTCATTCCTTTCCAAGCCCAGTCACCGCCGTTCCAGCAGTTCTTCAGGTAGTAGTCTGCGTCGGTTGAACCGCCACCACTGCTGGTGTCGAAGTTACCGGCGATTGTGAAGGTGGTCGCATTGTAGGTAACGGTTACCTCACCTGCCTCTGCGAGCGTGAAGCAAATGTTGTCATCTGCGTCAGCTGTTACACCGGCGGGCTTGTCGCCTGTCAATGCGCTATAGCCAACTACCTGACCATCATTCCATGTACCGTCTTTGGTCACTTTCAGTTTGTAAGCAACGTCAGCTTTCAGGTTCAGTTTGTAAGCATCAGCTTCGGTAACTGCAATAGCAGCAGCGTTCCAAGCCTTGTCAGCTGCCAGACCTGCGTCAACTACCAATGCGCTGTCACCGGTGATGAAGTACTTCGCTTCGGTAGAACCGCCACCGCCGCTACCGCCTTCATACTTGCCGAGCAAGGTAGCCGTAACTTCAGCGTCGCCAGGTTTAAGAACCAAGGTAACGGTATCCAGAGCAGCAATCTTGTCGCCAAGAATAGCATCAACAGCTACCCATGTCGAACCGGAGTCTTCCTCTTTAGTATTGAAGTTCACACCTGTACCACCGAATACTACGTTCTCCAACTTGTAGGTTGCACCGTCTTTGGTCATTTCTTTCCAAGTCCAGTCAGTTGCACCGTTCCAGTTGTTCTTCATATAGTACTTCGCGTCAGAAGGAATCTCATACTTGCCAATCAAGGTTGCTGTAACAGTCTTTGCAACCGGATCAAGAACCAAATCAACGGTATCCAATGCACCAATCTTGGCTCCGAGAATCTCTTCAGCAGGAACCCAGGTAGAACCTTCATCGCTCTCTGCTGTATTGTAGTTCACACCTGTGCCACCAAATACAACATTCGACAGCTTGTAGTTCGCACCGTCCTGCTCCATGGCTTTCCATGTCCAGTCGGTCGCGCCGTTCCAACAGTTCTTCATGTAATATGCGTCGGTTGAACCGCCGCCACCACCGCTGGTATTGAACTTACCGGCGATTGTGAAGGTCGAAGCATTGTAGGTAACGATTACCTCACCTGCCTCAGACAACGAGAAGCAGAGGTTGTCATCGCCATCAGCGGTTACACCGGCGGGCTTGTCGCCTGTCAATGCGCTGTAGCCAACTACCTGACCGTCATTCCATGTACCGTCTTTGGTCACTTTCAGCTGGTAAGCAACGTCAGCCTTCAAGTTCAGTTTGTAAGCATCAGCCTCAGTAACTGCAATTGCGTTAGCAGCCCATGCTTTGTCAGCTGTCAGACCCGCGTCAACTACCAATGCGCTGTTACCAGTGATGTAGTATTTAGCTTCGGAAGAACCACCACCGCCGCTGCCGCCACCGGCATCGTACTTGCCAAGCAAAGTAGCAGTAACAGTCTTTGCAACCGGATCAAGAACCAAGTCAACGGTATCCAAAGCAGCAATCTTGTCACCAGCAATAGCGTCAATAGCTACCCATGTGGAACCGGCGTCGCTTTCTGCGGTATTGTAGTTTACACCAGTGCCACCGAATACAACATTCGACAGTTTATAGTTCGCACCGTCCTGCTCCATGGCTTTCCATGTCCAGTCGGTCGCACCGTTCCAGCAGTTCTTCATGTAGTATGCAGTAGTTGAACCACCGCCGCCACCGCCGCCGGTAGCATATTTAGACCATTCGCCTGCGCAGGGGCTGCCCCAAACAGCAGTAGAAGAAGTAATGGTGTAGAGGTCATTACCATCTGTCGGGAGAGTCAGGTCACCGGTTTTTGCGCCCCAGTCAGTAACAGCACCGCTGGGATTAACACGCGTGAAAATAATACCTGTGATATCAGACGGAACATCATACGACCACGTTCCCTCTTCACCTGATACAGGACTCATGCGCACACCCGGCCATGTTGTGCCTTCGCTTGTGCCTCCCCAATAGTGAACACCAACAGCAGCTCCGTCAGCCGTCCACCAAGATTGTGTCATCTTGCAGTAGATGGTTGTTGTGGTCGAACCACTGCCACCGCCGCTTGCTACTTCCTTGTACAGGAAGATAGAATCTTGTCCGGAAGTGTAGCATGCAAAAACGGAATTTGTTTTGTTGTAACGCAAGATGTTGCGCTCGCTACGACCGGTACTTGTAATAACCGCACTGTCAGCAGAGTTGAACACAATTGTAAACTTGCTGCAATCTTCCTCTGTAGCAGAAACTTTACAATAGTTGTTTTTTCCTGTAGCCGCGCTCGTCAAATAACCGTCTGTTCCCAGATAGTTGGTTGTTTTGAACGTCCAAGCGCCCTCTTTTCCACCCAGCTCAAGAACCAGGACTTTGTCAGTCGCGGTCATCTTACCATCGGTAATGGTAATGTCCGCTTCAATGCCACGGTTGTTGGCTCGGTTTTCGGTGGACATAAATATGCCCTTACCGCTCTTGGCATTACCGATCACGTACTTGGAGCCCACTTTCAAATCCGATGTGGATTTCACCAACTGGTAATCAGTTGCCAACAAACTGCCTGTAAACAGGACAGCCATTACTAAAGAAAGAATCTTTCTCATAATGTTTTGTGTTTTAGTTATTAATAAGGTTAATTATATATTATCTACTAACCCTCTTCTTTCACCAATGGTCATCTGCCGGTTGCGTGTCGGCTGACCGTCGGCGTTGGAAGGTTATTAGCGGATAAATTTGTGTCCGTTTTGGATTACGATGCCATGATACTCGTCCGTAACCTGACGGCCAAGTACATCAAACATCGGAGCGTCGAGGTTGAGAACAGCGACATTCTCGATGGCTTCTTCGCCACCTTCGCCACCTTCGCCGCCTTCGCCGCCTTCACCGCCTTCCCACGGGAGTTTTCCGCAGGTCCAAGTAGCGTATGCAGCATCATCCACAAGTGAGAGTTGGAGTTCATGGTCGCTAACGACTTTGACGGTAATGTTCAGTTTCTTGTTGGTAGGAACAGACCAGCGTTCGGAATTGCCATCATGACCGATTTCGTACAGATACTTAGCGCTGTAGAGCGTAACAGTTTGTTTGCCGTCACCTTGCCAGCCATCGGTTGAGAAGAACATCCATCCTGTACCGCCATCGAGTTTCGCTTTCGCACGAATCCAGCATGCCGAGCGTTCCGGATCGGAATCCTCGAAGGTTTTGGAGATTTTGCAATCCACGAACATATTTTCGTCGATGAAATTTGCATAGTCATCGCCATCACCATATACTTTTCCGTTCCATTCGCCGATGAGGTAAAGGCCATCAACAGTGTGATCGCTGGTTCCGCCACCACCACCTTCGCCGCCTTCGCCACCACCGCAAGCGCCGATGTAGAGTTGGTCTGCATTCATCTTAAGCTTGATATAGAAATCATAGCAACCTGCAACAGAGCAAACATAATGGTCTCCATCCTGTGCGATACCTGCTACGCTGGCATTATCCAGAGGTACTGCCCAACCAGCATTGTTAGCCTGATCATAGAGTTGGAGCGTAGCACCTTCTGCCACAGAGACTCCTGTAACAGCATATTCTTTGAAAGAAGCGTCCAGTGGATTCGGATTAAGTGTTCCAGCGTGATATTCAGTACCATTAATCATGATACCATAGGAAGCGGTTTCGCCGCCACCTTCGCCACCACCTTGGCCGCCTTCGCCACCTTCACCGCCGCCCTTGCAGGCTTCGATATAGAGTTGGTCAGCTTGATATTTCAATTTGATGTAGAAATCATAGCAGCCAGCCTCAGAGCATACATAGTGGTCACCATCTTTAGCAAAAGCCTTTGTGCTTGCTGCATCGAGATCAACTGCCCAACCGGCAGAATTGTCCTGATCATAAAGTTGAACCGTTGCATCCTTGGCAACTTCAACACCCAAAACATAATACTCTTTAAAAGATTTATCCAGCGGATTCGGGTTTTCCGTTCCTGCGTGATAATCCGTTCCGTTAATCATAATGCCGTAAGAGGCGGCACTCAGCGACAGGGAACACAGTGCGGCTGCCGCAAAGAAGAGAAATTTTCTCATAAGCATTAAATTTTAATTTGGTTAATTATTGTTGTTTTTATTTATGGTATAAAATATTTATGTCCGTTTTGGATGACGATACCACGATAGGAGGCATCAACTTGCTGACCTATTATATTATATATAGGGTGTTGTGTATCAAGAGCAGGAGTCTGCAACACCTCCGCATTTTCAATTGCCTCGGGTTCCTGCGGTTTCTCGCCGGTATAGTACATCGCGTACTTTGTTCCCTTAACAGCCTGCTTGTAGCCGGAAGGAGCGGACTTAGAAGCCGAAGAACCGAGATACAGAATCACAGCGCCGTATTTGCCGGTTACTGTAGCCTCGTAATAACCGTTACCTGATGTTTCGGAAACGGCACTCTCGGAGTGAATACCCGCATTCCGACGAGCAGCAATCATTGCCTTGATATCCGATTTATACTTATACCAATGCGGATAGAACACACAAGGTATTCCCGGCATAGAAAGTATATAGGCATTGCTTTGCATAATCAACTCTTTGTCGTTAATGGAGCTTCCGTCCTTCTTATTGCCGCAGTCAGCGTTATCAGAACGATTGAACGTGTCGTGATTATCCACAAAAGTAACGGCATATTTCTGATAGCCCTGCCCACGAAGGCCACCATTAGCCAACTTGGAATATGAACTGCTGGCAATACCTTGCTGAATCGAGTTATGGAATAATGCAAAGTCAAAAGTCATAGTATTCTTACCGGCTTGGTCAATACGCGTCTTCAACGTGCTGGCATTGCCATTCCAATATTCCATCACGGAGATATACGGTTTAGCTGCAGACACATAGTCATTGATATGCGATACATGGAAACCCACGCAGTAATCAAAACGATAACCATCATATTTCACGGTACCTTTCAAGAACTTGAGGTAGGCTTTGCACATATTCTGGACATCGGACAATTTATGGTCCCAGTCCCGGGCTGCACCGTAATTGCGATTGGACTCTTGTCCGTCATCGGCGTTATTGCTCAAAGAGCCTTTTCCTTTCGCCTCATCATCGCTGGTAATCCATGTGCTTTGCGGTTGGAATTTGCCATAGGAGCCAAAATCCTGCTCCCAGAAATCCACCCAGCTGCTTTTATTGGAAGCGTGATTAATCACCACATCGGCAATAACGCGGGTTCCGCCGTTATGTAACGCACTGATAAGCGATTGCAACTCGGACTGGTTCCCCATCTTGCTTGATTGATTATGGTACTGCTTCGGGAGGTATCCCATTGCATCTTCAGCCACACATGAAGGCGGCAACCAGACAAGTTGGAAATATTGAGAAATCTCGGAGGCCTGTGACTGAAGCGCAGTCCATTTTGAAGTACCATAGGTATTATCCGAATTAGAGCCCCAATAGAAAGCTTGAAGCATCACATCCGTACATTGCGAGGGAACAGCATTAGTGAAATCCTGACCGGGATTGACAGGTCCGGGATCGTCACCGCCGCCTTCACCACCTCCGCTACCGGAACAAGCACCGATATAGAGTTGGTCAGCGTTATATTTCAATTTGATATAGAAATCATAGCAGCCCGCCGTGGAGCAGATATAATGATCTCCGCTCCGCGATATTCCTGCAACAGAGGCATTATCCAAATCCACCGCCCAACCGGCATTGTTATCCTGGTCCCACAACTGCAAGCTCGCGTTGGCAGGAACAGACACACCCAAGACCATATACTCCTTAAAGGAAGGATCTCCGGGCGTTGGGTTCTCTGTGCCGGCATGGTAATCGCTGCCATTAATCATGATACCATAACTGGTAGCAGACATGGTTATTGCGACAAATAACGCACCTACTATTAGAGTGATTTTTTTCATGGTCATGTTTTTTCGGTATCTCGGTATCAAGAGATATCGGGATAAAGGGCTCCCCCACCCGTTGGGATGGGGGCAAACCCTATTATTGAATCAGGAACTTATGTCCGTTTTGGATAATAATTCCGCGGTACGTAGCATCCACTTGCTGACCGAGAATATTGTACATCGGCGCTTTGAAGTCGAGTCTCGGAGTATCTTTCGCGATGTTCTCTACGCCCATGGCATCGCAATCCACCAAATCGGCATCTTTAGCCTCCGTATTCCAAACGAAGCAGGAATTCTCCTCTACAAGAATATCGCTGGTTTGGTCTGAACCGTTGTTCCAGATGATATTGATAGCCTTGTATTGCGCATCGAAGGTGTAATAATATGCACCGTACTGGTCTTGCTGGGTCATCTGCGTGCCGGGCCACTTACCCAATACTGGAGTCTGGCTGGCATCCGTTGTCCATGCGTAGAGGTTCACCTTACTCCATCCCGGAGACTTGAACGATACAGTAATCGGTCCGCTCTGCGGCTCCTTGTATGTGTAAGTTCTGGTAACGACCTCGGTCTTCTTCGAACCGTCCATGGCAAACGCCTTGAGTGTAGTAGTCTGCTTGAAGGTCAACTCACCGGCTTTGGTGAAAGATTGCGATGAAGTGGTCGGTTCCGAGCCATCGGTGGTATAGTAAATCTTGGCTGCATCTGAACCGGCAACAACGGTCAGCGTCACCTTGATACCATTCGTGTTATCGCGGAATATCTGGGATGCAGGGGATACCGACAATCCGAAGTCCACCACAATCGGTGCATCACAGTCGATTTCCTTCTCGTTCTGGCCTTCCCAGGTGTAACACATGTCACTCTCAATGAGCAGGTCACCGGACTGCATGCCGGTTTTGCCCTGGTTAATGATGAAGTTAAACTCCGTATATTGCTCGTCAAATGTCTGCGAATACCATCCGTCAGCCCCTTGAGCCATTGCCTTACCGGGCCAGCCGCCGAGGATTTGGGTTTCACCTTTCCATGCGAAGAAGTACACGCTCGTCCAATCAGCGGGTTTCAGAAAACGCACCGTAATACCGCCTTTCTGGTCAACATAGGTGTATTTGAAGGTTTGGATTTCCGACTTCGCCGTACCGCAAACGCCCATTACCTTGAGGGTTGTGGTCTCCTTGAAGTTCAGCGTTCCTTTCTTGCTGATGGATTTGGAAGTAGTGGTCGGGTCTGTGCCATCGGTGGTGTAGTAGATAACGCCGTCGCCCGTACCGCCTACCGCCTCAAGACTTACGGTGATACCGGCAGCTGCATCTTTGAACTTCGTGTCGCCCGGGGTAACGATTACCTGCGGAGCCACATCGCCGTTCGTGTGCACCCAGATGGCGTAGCCGTTTCCGGAAGCCGCTTTCGTTGCGCCTGAGTAGGAACTCGTCACCTTGTTACCCAACTGGAGCACTAACCAGCCGTTCTTACCGGTCACTTTGCAGGTATAGCCGCCAGATTCTGCCGATTCTTCGGAAACAGCGCTCTCAGAGTGAACACCTGCCTTGTGCCGTGCCTCAATCATCGGCTTGATTTCTGCCTTCCAGGACTTCCAGTGCGGATAAAGCACGCACGGGATACCAGGCATAGCGAGAATGAAGGCGTTACACTGAAGCATTTCGTTCTTGTGGTTCATCGAATTACCGTTGCCGTACACCTCGTTGTCGTCACGCAGGAATGTGTCGTGGTTGTCCACGAAGGTTACCGCGTACTTGGCATTTCCCATACCGAGCAGACCCGTCATCTTGCAGTTTGCGTAGTTGCCTTTGGCAATACCGTCGTTGAAGGCCTGGTATTTGGTGGGGAAGTCGAACGCCATGGTATTGTATCCGGCGTCTTTGATACGGTCCATAATATCCTCTTTGCTGGACCAGAATTCAAGGATGGAGATATAGTTCTTCGCCGCAGCGTTGTAATCATTTACATGCGACATGTGGAATCCTTTGCAGTAGTCATAGCGCCAGCCGTCGAACATCATCACGTTCTTCATCCATTTGAGATAAGCACGGAACATCGCCCGCACCTGCTCCTGCTGATGGTCCCAGTCACGTGCTGCGCCGTATTTGGCCTCACTGCCATAGCCGTCGTCCGCCTTGGCGCCGGAACCTTTCTTGCATTCAGAAGCACCTGGATCGGAAGAAGACCAGACCTCATCATCGTTGGTAATCCATGATGCATCGGGCTGGAACTTGCCGTATGCGCCAAAGTCCATTTCGAAATAATCACACCATGAGCTTTTGCAGCCGGCATGGTTGGCCACGATGTCGCCGACCACTTTCGCGCCACCGTTATGGAAAGCAGCCACGAGTTTGTCAAGGTCGCTACGGCTTCCCCAAGCGCTGGACTGGTTGCTGTATTGTCTCGGGTGGTAACCGGTTCCGCCCTCCGACATTGCCGAAGGCGGGAGCCATACGATGTCGAAGTAGGCGCTTATCTCGCTTGCCTGCGGCAGCAAGGTGGTCCATTTGGTATCGCCATAAAGGTTGGTACCTGCACCTTTGCCCTTCTCGTACGAGTCATAGTAGAAAGCCTGGAGAATCACATCCGGCGCCTGGGAAGGAACGGATGTGGCATAACTCGGACGGTCCGATGCGGGGTCATCTCCGCCGCCGCCACCGCCGCATTCGCCGATATAGAGCACATCACCTTCCGTTGCACTCAGTTTGATATAGAAATCATATTTCCCCGCTGTGGTGCAGGTGATTTTTCCAGCCTCTTTACCGCCTGTGAACTTCTGATATTCGCCATAGGGGTCGATATCGACCATCCATGTAGCATCGCAACTTTGGTTAATAAGCTTAATCTCGTCGCCTTTTGCCAATTCCACGCAAGCAGCCTTGTACTGGATACGACCTTGTGCGTCAGGCTCTCCATACAACGGAGCATCTACGGTCTTACCATTCACGGTGATACCGTAAGGGCCGTCCTTGCAGTCACCTTCGCCGCCACCGCCGCCGGCACAAGCACCAATATAGAGCTGGTCAGCGCCATATTTCAATTTAATGTAAAAATCATAGCAACCAGCTGTAGCGCATACATAGTGGTCACCACTCTTGGTAATAGCTTTAACGCTTGCAGCGTCAAGGTCAACCGCCCAACCGGCAGCATTATCCTTGTCCCATAACTGCAAGGTCGCGTTGGCCGCCACCTCAACACCCAACACCTGATACTCGGTAAACGAGGGATCCAGCGGAGTCGGATTCAACGTACCCGCGTGGTAATCCGTACCACTAATCATGATACCGTACGATTGCGCGTATGATACCAGCGCAAAACATACTAACAGAAAGAAAATCGAAAACTTTTTCATCTATTAAACACTTATAAGGTTAATAATATTTTTTTCAAATTAAAGGCCGTTATGAACAAACGACCGGCAAAATTACTACTTTTTTTTCGAACACGCAAGAATTTCAATCACTTTTTTTCATTTTCTATCACTTTTAGTGATATTTTTGACATAAAGTTTACCATTTTTAACGCTGAAAGCGACATTCAAACCCGCATAATCCAGTTTGTAAATCCTTTCGGGGTCATCCTGATAGGCGGGACGCGGATCTTGCGACAGGATTTCACGCAGCTCGGCACGCACAGAAGCGCCTATTTCCGGGCATTCCGCCACATCAAGTCCCACCACTTCCAGACGATAGTCCTTCGTCTCTTCGGCAAAGCCGTTCGTGGCCTCCGGATGGCTGTCAGAATACGGCAAATACGGCTTTATATCATATATAGGTGTCCCGTTAAGAAGATCCGCGCCTGAAACAACAAGCACATGACCTTCAGCGCCGTTCTCGACGCGGAGCAACTTGACAGAACTCAGTCCCAAAGGATTCGGACGGAATGGACTGCGGCTCGCAAACACGCCTACTCGCGTATTCCCGCCTAACCGCGGCGGACGGACAGTCGCAGACCAGGAAGCGGCAGATGACGATGGAGATGAAGAAGATGATGGTGATGAAGATGAAAATGAAGATGAAGATGAGAATGAAGAACAGGAAGAAGATGAAACTTCTTTAGTATTTTGCTTCTCTTCGTTTTTTGAAAATCCCCAAATCAGCCAAAGGTGGGAATACCCTTCTATTCCCCGTATAGCATCCGGATTACGGTAAGCGGGTTCAAAGACGATGCGGGTCTCAATCAACGACTCCTCGCGCGACTGGCGCGGGATGCCGAACTTATCGGTAAAATGGTTCTCCGCATGGGCAATTTTGTGCAGTTCAGTTATCATTTTTCACAAATTTTGCCGCAAAAGTACAAAAAAATCACAAAAAATGCAAAAATATTTTGGTAATTCAAAAAAAAGCAGTACTTTTGCACGCTTTTTCGGCCGAATTACCTTGCGAGGTGCGGATTTTTGGAAAGAAAAAGCGCCAGGTACCTTAGCTCAGGTGGTAGAGCAATGGACTGAAAATCCATGTGTCCTTGGTTCAACTCCAAGAGGTACCACTAGGCGACCATTCCGGTCGCTTTTATATTTACCCCGACTATAACATGCACCTGCCAAACGTATGTGATTGGTATGTGATTCATATGTGATTCGTATGTGATTTCCGAGACGATAGGCCGAGGAAAAGGATTTTTCAAAAAATTTCTTCGACCGCTATGCCCGTTATTCCAAAAAACATCTGAATTTGGGAGAAAATAACGGAAATTAGCAGAAATATTTGCAGATACAAAAAAAAAGCAGTACTTTTGCGCGCTAAATTGGAGTAATGTGCGCGTGGGCGCACAAAACAATACATGGAATACACGTATCTGAATCATATCGACAGTCCGGCGGATTTGAAGAAACTTCCGGTAACAGCGCTGCCTGCTGTGTGCGCGGAACTGCGGGATTTCATTATCCGCGAGCTCAGCCATAATCCGGGGCACCTCGGTTCGTCACTCGGAGCGATAGAAATTGCCGTGGCGGTGCACTATGTGTTCGATACACCGTTCGACAAAGTCGTGTGGGACGTGGGGCACCAAGCCTACGCGCACAAGATTCTGACCGGCAGACGCGAGCGCTTCCATACGAACCGCCAGTTCAAAGGCCTCGCTCCCTTCCCCACTCCGCTGGAAAGCGAATACGACGCGTTCATTGCCGGACACGCCAGCAATTCTATTTCGGCGGCACTTGGCATTGACTTGGGCAACAACGCAGCAGCAAAAAAACCGCATGTCGTGGCGGTCATCGGAGACGGAGCCATGACCGGTGGTCTCGCCTTCGAGGGACTGAATAATGCGTCCATGACCAAGAACGACCTGCTGATTATTCTCAATGACAACAACATGGCGATTGATCCGCTGAAGGGCGGAATAACGCAGTACCTGGTGGATATAACGACCAGCAAACGCTACAACAAATGGCGGTGGGATTTGTACCAGATGATGGTGAAATGGCACCTCATGGACGAACACAAAACCAACCGCATGCGGCGCTTCAATACTAATCTCAAGACCATTCTCACACGGCAGCCGAACAATATTTTCCAGGGTATGAACCTGCGCTATTTCGGTCCGGCAGACGGTCACAGCGTAATGGACTTGGTGCGGATTCTCCAAGAGATAAAGAACCACAAAGGTCCGAAAGTGCTGCATCTCATTACGAAAAAAGGCAAAGGTTATGCACCTGCGGAAAATGACCAGACCACCTGGCATGCACCCGGAGAGTTTGACGTGGAATCCGGTCAAAGGAGCACGGACGGTGGAGGAGACATTCCGCCGTTGTGGCAGGAAGTATTCGGAGAAACACTGTTGGAGTTGGCGAAAGAGAACGAAAAGATTGTAGGTATCACGCCCGCTATGCCAAGCGGCTGCAGCATGACCATCATGCAGAAAGAACTGCCGGAACGCGTGTTCGACGTTGGCATCGCGGAAGGACACGCGGTGACGTTCTCCGCCGGACTCGCCAGCACGGGAACTATTCCGTTCTGCAACATCTATTCTTCCTGCAGCGCGCCTACGATAATATCATTCACGACGTAGCGCTGCCCAAACAGCATGTCATTCTCTGCATCGACCGTGCCGGCATCGTCGGAAACGACGGCGCAACACACCACGGACTGTTTGATTTGGCGTACTTGCGGCCTATTCCGAACATGACGGTCGGCGCACCACGGACAGCAGACGACCTGCGGGCAATGATGCGGCTGGCGGTGGAACTCAAAGGGCCTATTGCAATTCGCTATCCGAGGGGAAGAAGCCAGGAGTCTGACGGCAAGAATCAGGACGTGCATATAGGAAAAGGCGTGTGTCTGAAAGAAGGAAAAGACCTCGCAGTGTTGAGTATAGGCGCTATAGGAAATACCGTCGCCGAGGCGATAGACGGATTACAGGTCGCGCATTATGACATGCGGTGGCTGAAGCCGTTAGACACAGAGATTTTGGACTACGTAGGCACACACTTCAAAAAAGTGGTAACCGTGGAAGACGGCGTTATCAGCGGCGGATTAGGCAGTGCCGTACTGGAATACTTTGCCGACAAAGGCTATACGGCACACGTGACGCGCCTTGGCGTCAAGGACCAATTTGTAGAACACGGCAGCACGAAAGAACTCTATTCGATGCTGAGATTAGATAAACAAAGTATATGCGAATCATTATTGCAGGAGCTGGAGAAGTAGGCAGACACTTGGCAAAGTTGCTGTCGCGCGAAAACATGGAAATCAGTCTAATGGACGAGAAAGCCGAGAAACTCGGCGACCTCGATGCCGAATATGACCTGCTGACGAAAGTGGGCAGCCCGACATCCATCCATGACCTGAAAGATATCGGTGTCAAAGACTGCGACCTGTTCATCTCTGTAACGCCGCATGAGACGGAGAACATGACCGCTTGTCTCATGGCGAACCAACTCGGCGCGAAGAAGACGCTGGCGCGAATCGACAACTATGAATATCTGCTGCCCGCCAACAAGAAGTTCTTCGAAACGATGGGTCTGAACCATCTTATTTATCCGGAAGTGTTGGCGGCACACGAAATCGTGGAGTCGCTGAAAATCAACTGGATGCGTTATCATATCGAGTTGTGCGACGGCGCTTTGGAGTTGTGCGTGGTGAAAATCCGCGAAGAATGTGAAGCCGTCGGACAGACATTCAGTTCGGGCTATTTCGCGCATGGCAAATACCGTGTGGTTGCTATCAAGCGAGGCAATGACACCATTATTCCGACCGGCAATGACGCTATTGAACTCAATGACATGGTATATGTGGTGTGCACACACGATAACCTTGATTTCATGCGCGACCAGTTGGGCAAAAAGGAACAGGAGATAAAGAATGTCATCTTCTTCGGCGGCAGCAAAATCGCACAGAAAGCGGTGCAGTCGCTGCCACGGGAAATGAACATCAAGATTCTGGAAGTGAACAAAGAGCTGTGCTACAACTTGAGTCAGAAAGTGGATAACGCACTGATAATCAATGCAGACGGCTCTGACATGGAGACACTGAAAGAAGAAGGCATACAGGACGCAGACGCATTTGTAGCCGTAACGGAAAACAGCGAGGCGAACATCTTTGCATGTCTTGCGGCGAAACGCTTCGGTGTGCGGAAAACCATCGCAGAAGTGGAGAATATTGATTATATCCAAATGGCGGAAGGTCTGGATGTAGGCGCCGTGCTGAACAAGAAAACCATCGCGGCATCGTACATCTACCAGCTGCTGTTGAATGCAAGCGTGCTGAACGTACGGAACCTGACCAGTGCGGACGCACAAATCGTGGAATTCAGCGCGGAGGAAGGTTCACGCATCACACGCTGTGAAATCAAACGAATGGGCTTGCCTAAAGATAGCACAATCGCCGGAATAGTCCGTGCAGGCGAAGGAATATTAGTGAACGGTGACACGCAAATACTGCAAGGCGACAAGGTCGTTGTATTCTGCAAAAGCCACGTAATCAGAAAGTTAGAGCGATTCTTCAAAGAATGACAAGAGCATTTAACACACGGTTAGTTGTCAAAACGCTTGGCGCACTGCTGCTCATCGAGTCGGTGTTCATGGCGATTGCGACCATTGTGTCTTTCTTCTACAAAGACCCTGATGACGGCGCATTCCTTGTTTCGACAGTACTGACGCTGTCTGCGGGTTTGTGGGGCTTGTACTTCGGCCGAAACGCTGACCCGCATGTAGGCGAGCGCGAGGGATACGTCATTGTGGCGCTTGTGTGGGTAGTGTTCTCCGCATTCGGATTCCTCCCCTACTTCCTGAGCGGACAAATCCCCGACGTAACGGACGCGTGGTTTGAAACCATGTCGGGCTTCACAACAACAGGCGCAACGATTCTGGATGACATTGAGTGCCTGACGCATGGAGCGCTGTTCTGGCGTGCCATGACGCAGTGGCTCGGAGGTATGGGAATCATCGTGCTCTCCATTGCGCTACTGCCCATGTTCGGACTGGGCGGCATGCAGTTATATGCAGCAGAAGTGACGGGACTGAGTTATGAGAAACTCAGTCCGCGAATCGCCGACACCGCCAAGCATTTGTGGATAACGTATATCCTGCTCACAGTACTGGAAGTCGGACTGCTGTGGATCGAAGGCATGCCGATATTTGACAGCGTGTGCCACTCGTTCTCAACGGTTGCAACCGGCGGTTTCTCGACCAAGAACCTCAGTATTGCATACTATACAAATCCGGCGATACACTATACCATCGGCCTCTTTACACTATTGGCCGGTATTAACTTCGGACTTATAATCCTTGTCTTCCGCGCCAAGCCAAGACGCTTGTGGGAGGACGAAGAAACGCACTGGTACTTGGGCGCAGTAGGCGTTGTAACCGCCGTGCTGACCATCGGACTGACAATGCAGTGGCTTCTGGAAGGCAACTGGAGCTGCGGAGCGGGAGAGTTCTTCCGGCATCTTGAGACAGCGTTCCGCGAAGGATTCTTCACAACCGTTGCAACGATGACGAGCTGCGGTTTCGCTATCGCGGATTATATGACGTGGGCACCGTTCCTCTGGGTAGTAGTATTCTTCCTGATGTTCACCGGTGCTTCGTCGGGCAGTACGTCCGGCGGCATCAAGTGGGTAAGACTGATGATTTTCGCCAAGAGCGGCTTTGCGGAGTTCAAACGCCGTATTCACCCGAACGCCATCGTTCCGGTGAAGCTGAACGGCCGGCCTATTACGCAACAAACAACGAACAACGTGATGGCATTCATGGTGTTCTATCTGATGATTTTGATTGGAACGACGTTGGTGTTCTGCGCAACCGGTGTGGACTTTGACGAGTCGTTGGGCGCAGCCGTTTCCGCCATAGGTAATATCGGTCCGAGCATCGGTCAGTACGGTCCTGCAGGCACGTATGCGCTATTCCCGCCGGTAGCAAAATGGATGATGACGTTCGTCATGCTTATCGGTCGTCTTGAGATATTCACGGTTATTCTGCTCTTTACACGGGCATTGTGGAAGAAGTAATGCGAGAAATGCGTCCGCGACATATCGTGCTTTTCATTGCTTCATGCCTGGTGCTGTTAGGCGCAATTTGTACGGCGTATGAGTTTGCACGCCCCGTCTTTGGGGACTTGCGTTGGAAACCGATCAGCACTTTCATTCCTCTGGATACAATACATTCCGCGGACTCTGTTCCGCAGCAGCCTATTCGTCGTCCGCGACCGGAACCGGTTGTTTGGCTGAATGACAGCAGCGAACTGTTAGCGGAAGTGGAGGCGGAAGAGAAAGTGGAAGCGGAAAAAGCCACACCGGAAACGAAAGTCGTTCCCGACACCTTGCCTGCCGTCAAGCCTTCTGCAGGTGCGTTGGACGCGTTCATTGCAGGCTTGCAGGAAGCAGGCACACGCCAAGTGCGCGTAGTGCATTACGGCGACTCACAAATTGAAGAAGACCGTATTACGGCAACTATACGCCGCCAACTGCAAGCGTTATACGGCGGAGGAGGTCCCGGAATATTGCCGCTTTACCAGACTATTCCGACGCGAACAGTACGGCAGAGCCTGACCGTAAACGGCAAAA
This sequence comes from Paludibacteraceae bacterium, assembly GCA_905233925.1. GTDB lineage: Bacteria > Bacteroidota > Bacteroidia > Bacteroidales > Paludibacteraceae > Colicola. The sequence continues at coordinate 5,351 of CAJOFV010000002.1, read as the reverse complement.
CCGCAAGCATGAAGACCGCACCGCAGCGCTATTTGGTATATGGTCCAAAAAGCCAGCAGCGCGACAGCAACAACTACGGCCCCATGGGGCAAGTGGCACTCATGGACACGCTGCTAAAAGCCGGAACTGACAATCTCGTTATGCGCGTAGAGCCGAACGGCAAACTGACAAGCGCAAACCATTTCAACCAAGTACGGCTGCTGAAGACCGCAGGCGTAGAGGTAAATGCCCGTTCGGGAAACATACTATCCCTGCCGGAAGGTTCGTCAGAATGCACGCTGGAGTTTACCGGACAAGGAGAAGTCTATGGTGTGTCGCTGGAGACCGAGACCGGTGTCATTGTGGATAACATCCCTATGCGCGGAGGTTCGGGCAATGTATTCACGAAAATCAGCGAGGCACAGTTGCGTCAATTCTTCCGCGAAACGAATACACGGCTTATCATTTTGCAGTTTGGCGGCAACGTTATGCCGTGGGCAGACACGCCGGAACGTGTGCGTGGCTATGCCAACTCCATGCGCCGGCAAATTCGTTATTTGCAGGCTTGTGCACCGAATGCGAGTATATTATTCGTTGGCCCGTCAGACATGACTACGGTTATCGAAGGCGAGAAAACCACCTACCCCATGCTGCCGCAAATGGATCGTCAGTTGGCAAAGATGGCTGCGTCAGAAGGCATCGCGTACTGGAGTCTGTATGAAGCTATGGGTGGATGGAACTCCATGCAAGCCTGGAACGAGAAAGGACTCGCCGCCACAGACGGTGTACATTTCTCGCAACGCGGCGCAGACAAAGCAGGCGGATTGTTGTGGCAGTGGCTTGAGAAGAAGATTGGACAAAAGTAGAAAGACCAAAGTAGAAAGGAATGAGCGAGATACTGAAGAACATATTCCTCTTTGACACAGCGCACCCGCTGCTGTTCACGCACTTTTACTTCTGGGCGTTCTTCGCAATTGTCTATGCGCTCTTCGCACTGATTATTGACCGTCAGAAGCAAAGCCGCGGACGCATGCACATGCGCAACGTGTACCTGATGGCAGTCAGTTGGTTCTTCTACTACAAGACAAGCGGCATTTTCCTGCTCATCCTTGCTTTTGTTACGCTGTCCGACTGGTTGATAGCGCAGCAGATAGACCGAACCCGGGCGTCACAGGCCAAAAGCAGAGCGTGGCTTGTACTCTCTGTCGTCATCGACCTCGGCCTGTTAGCATACTTCAAATACGCCTACTTCTTCACGAACATGCTCAATGACATGTTCGGGTTGAGTCTGGAAGTGTTTGATTTGTTCGCCTACATCGGCAACGGTTTCAGCAACAGCGGACGCTTCCTGGTGGACACGATTATTCTGCCGGTGGGCATATCGTTCTATCTATTCCAAGTCATTTCCTACACCTCGGATGTGTTCCACGGGCGCGTGAAGCCGGTCAAGAACATCCTGGACTTCGGCTTTTACGTATCGTTCTTCCCGCAACTGGTAGCAGGACCTATTGTGCGTGCTTCGGAGTTCATTCCGCAGCTATACAAGCCCTTCCACCTCGGGCGCAGACAGTTCGGCATTGCGGTATTCTGGATGCTCAACGGTTTGGCGAAGAAGATTATCCTCAGCGATTATCTGGCAGTAAACCTCATCGACCGTGTATTTGATAATCCACTACTTTTCTCGGGCTTTGAGAACCTGTTCGCGCTGTTTGCATACTCCATGCAGGTATATGCGGACTTCTCCGGCTACACGGACATAGCTATCGGTGTGGCGTTACTCATGGGTTTCTATCTGCCGAAGAACTTCGACTCGCCCTACAAGTCCCAGAATCCGCAGGAGTTCTGGCGCAGGTGGCACATGTCACTCAGCCGGTGGCTCAAGACCTATTTATATATACCGCTCGGCGGTAACCGTAACGCCACATTCGGCACCTACTTCTGGATTATTCTTATTGCGCTTATTGCACTCGTACTCACCGGCTCATGGATAGCAACCGGCATTATCGCCGCCATTGGTCTGACTGTGGCTATTGTGGGACTGACCGTGCCCTCGCACCGCAAACTGCTCTATGCCAATCTCAACTCGTTCATCGTAATGCTGCTCGGCGGCTTGTGGCACGGTGCAAGCTGGAACTTCATGATTTGGGGCGGACTGAACGGCATCGGCATGATTCTGAACAAGTTCTGGCGCGTAATGAACTGGCATCTGCGTATGCTCATCATGCTACTGTTAGCAGGCGGCATATATGCGGCGGATTATGTGTGGGCGTTGCCGGTGCTGCACTTGTTCAAGGTATGGACACTCATTCTTTGCGCCGGCACGTTTATACACTATATTGTCTGGCTTATCCGCCGCAAGGAGAGCAACACTTGGCTCAGCACGGCGTGGGCGGTATTACAGACCTTCACGTTCATTACCTTCACGCGTTTGTTCTTCCGCTCGTCCAGTAATCTTGACCCTGCTACGGCGAATCAGGTTGCGTGGGAGACCGCCACGAACATGGTCAACCAAATCGGCGGCGCGTGGGACAGCCGGATTATTCTGCCGTTCATGTGGGAGTACCGCTACGTGGTTATTCTCTTCCTGCTCGGTATGGTTATTCACTGGCTGCCGACGAAATTCAAACAGTGGTATCGCATTAACTTTGCGCTCATGCCGCTCTGGCTGATGGTACTATGCGTTGTAGTCGCGGTGTTTGTTATCTACCAGTTCATTACGGCGGATATGCAGCCCTTCATCTATTTCCAATTCTAAATCTTCAAATTTTCAAATCTTCAAATCTTCAAATCTTTGTATGACCATTGGCATCACAGGCGGAATAGGAAGCGGCAAGTCCACGATAGCGGCGGAGTTGGCAAAGCAGGGTTATCCGGTGTATGACACCGACCGCGAAGCCAAACGCATCATCGTGCACAATCCCGCAGTGCGTTCGCAGATTGAGACGCTATTCGGCAGCGAGGTCTTTGACGGCGACACCTACTTGACCGACAAAGTTGCCGCACAAGTCTTTGCCGATCCAGACCTGCTGCACCGGCTGAACGCCATCGTTCATCCGGCGGTGCGGTTTGATGTGGAGCATTGGGCTAAAGGCAAAAACGTTTGCTTTGTTGAATGTGCCATCTTATACGAAAGCGGAATGAATACCCTTTGTGACAAAGTGGTCTATATTGACGCGCCGGAGGAAATCCGCATTGCCCGTACAGTTGCCCGTGACCACAGTAATCCCGAGCAAGTCAAAGCCCGCATTCAAGCGCAAAAAAACGACGCCCGCGCGCTTGCAGACATCGTTCTTGTCAACGACGGTTCTGTACCGGTTCACGATTTGGCAGCAGAAGTCCTGAAACGGATATAAGCCTGTGCAAGGTATTCCGTCAGGGAGAAAACCTTCTCATAATAATTGTACTCAAAATAATTCAGCACCCGCGTTGAAGTCTGGTCTTTTGTAAAGAAGAGCACCGTTTCGGCATCGTAAGCACCGCCGGACTGTTCTGTCGCGAGTTGCTTAAGTTGCAGCTGCTCCGTTCCGCCTGTTTGCGGAAAGAAAATACCGGCATAGACGTATTTGTTGAGGATGAGTGCCTTGTACTGCGCCTGCTGCAGCGTCAGAGCCTGCTCCCCGTTGTTCTTGCACCATTCGGCATATTCGTTGGCAAAGATGATGCCATTCGTGACGCCTGTTCGGACATTGATACAATCCGAGAGACTGCACAAACCGTACCCCATAAGATTCACGGAGGCATCTATAAGCGCTGTGCCGCCGTCGGTCAGTTTGTAGGTGGCCGCCGCTGCGGAGTCATTCACATGCACGCAAAGCTGCCCTATCCTGTTCGCAACGCGGAAACGAACGGTATCAATAATCATCTCCGTTTCGGAATAAACGACCTCATAGCCAAACAACTCCTTTTGACCCTGCATCAGCACGAAGGACGTGTGGGTGGCGTGAAGCACGCAGGTCTCGCCGCCGCTGTCCAGGAAAGACAAGTCGAACACCTCGCCCTCCCCAAGCGGGAACAGAGATTTTTCCTCACATACAGGCATGCCGTCTCCTTGCGCCAGCGCGGCAAGCCGTTTAGGCAGGGCATAGACATTCGTGTGCGTGCCGTCATATTCGCTCCAAAACGCTTCTGCGAACTCTGCCGCGGATTCCTGTTCGGGCGTATGAAACGCTTCGCGCAACTGCTTGCCCGCTTGCCGGAGATAGGTTTTCTGCTGTTCCAAAGTCAGCATGCCGGCAGGTGTCTCCTCGGCAGTGTTCTTGTCTTTGCAGCCGCCCAGAACAAGAGCAAGCGCAAAAGCTGATACTATGAACAAACGTTTCATCATCCGTTACCGCAGGGCTTTGAAACTCATATCCAGCGACTTCACAGAGTGCGTCAGTGCGCCTACGGACACAAAGTCCACGCCGCACAGGGCATAATCGCGAATAGTATCGAGGGTAATACCGCCCGACGATTCTATTTCCATGTGTCTGCCGGCAGACTGTTCCCAGGCGCGGATGACAATCACAGCCTCGCGCGTTTGTTTGGGCGTGAAGTTGTCCAACATAATACGGTCGGGGATATTTGTTGCCAGCGCCTCTTTTATCTCCTGCATATTGCGCACTTCAATCTCTATGCGCAGGTCTTTGCCTTTCTCTTTACAATAATCGCGTGCACGGGTGAGCGCGTTCGTGATGCCGCCTGCGAAGTCCACATGGTTATCCTTGAGCAGAATCATGTCGAACAGACCTATACGGTGATTCATACCGCCGCCGATAACCACTGCTTCCTTCTCCAGGTAACGCAGTCCGGGCGTTGTTTTGCGGGTGTCGAGCACATGGCAGCCGGTGTCGTCTATGAGACTTTGGTACTTATGTGCCGTTGTTGCCACGCCGGACATACGCTGCATGATATTCAGCATCGTGCGCTCAATCTGCAGCAGGCTCAGTTCTTTGCCATAAACACGGAACGCGACATCTCCTGGCTTGACCGCGTCGCCGTCGTGCAAGAACTGCTCGACACGGCATTCGGGGTCGAAGTAACGGATTATTTCCTTGGCCACTTCTATACCGGCGATGATGCCGGTATCTTTGACGATTAGCTGCTGGCAGCCCATTTGTGTGGGCGGGATACAACTGAGCGAGGTATGGTCACCGTCGCGGATATCTTCTTCAAACCACAGCGCAATCAGCTTGCGCAATTCTTCTGTTTTCATGCTATATATTTTTTTCGCGGCAAAGGTACTACAAAAAATTTGAATGCGCAAATTTTTTGTGTGGAAAGTGGAAAGTTTAACGTTTAACGAAAAAAAAGTGCCCCGAAGGACACTTTTTTGGTTCAGAATGGTTCAGGGCTGTTTTCGATTGTTCGGGCTGGGCTTAAAAATTATAGGC
>CAJOFV010000001.1 GCA_905233925.1 Paludibacteraceae bacterium | reverse complement strand
AGAAGTCATCAATAGTGCCAACAGGCAAAAAATAAATGTAGTAGTTTTTTTCATGATTTTTTGTTTTTTGTGCATACTCTTTGTCGGATTTTCGGATTCCTCCGTATTATTACAATGTTGAATCAATGCTCGTCAAATGGATTAGAATCCGAAGGAGAAGCCGAGGAGGGCGGAGAAGTTCTTGCCGTGATACCAGGCGGGAGCAAATTTGGTGAGATAATACTGCGCATCGCAGGTGGGACCGGCATCTTCGGACTTTATAGATTGCTCCAAGTTATCGTAACCACGTGCGTTGTTGTAACTCAAGTTCACACGCAGATACATGTTCGGATGCACTTCATATATGCCATCCAACGCAATTATCGAATTGCGGAAAATAGCTTTACTGAAAGGCTTCTGCGCGATTGTCTCACTAATACCACCTTCTGAAATCTTTGTGCCACCGGAACGATAAGCACGGAGGTAAGCATACGAATTATACTTGGTGTCATCCGTATAACTCAATTTGATGACCATGCCTCTAATCGGGCGGTAACTTGCCTCTACATAAATCGATTGTGCATTGTCACCCATGTAATGCCCCATGTTGTAGGAGTTGGATTCCCAAGTCAGGACATCAATCGAATGGCTGTAGCAAGCAATGTACGAACGCATAAACTCGCCCTTCAGGCTCAAACCTTTCACAGGCCAGCCCGACCAATCAAAGCCAACCATATAAGAAATCGGATTCTTCTCGGGATTGGACTTTTTGAGACGATTGAACTTAAATTCGTCCAGATAGAAAGAACCATATAATTTAAGGTGCTCAACAGGACAAACAGTCAACGTAAAGAATGCCTGCGAGTTCTGATTCTCGACGCCAAGACCTTTAGTCAGTAAGTGATCCAGCGACTTAAAGAATGCGAAGGGAATGAAATATGCAGCCTGCACGTTCTTCTCGGCATAAACAATGGAATTTCCGAAAGCGAAGGAGATATACTTGACCGGCGTAAAAGTGAACATATTCGCCGCCATGAATTTGTTGTGCGGACGGTATTCGCGTTCTGTGCCGCCAGTCGTATTGTTCTCGACATAATAGCGGGTGGAATCGACTACATTGCTAACAAGCCAAGCATGGAAATAATCAAACTGGAACCATTTGCAAGGCGTGAGTTGCAGCGTAATCATCGGCACAGCGGGATTGCGGCCGGACAGAATATTCGAGCAATGGTAACTATCGCCCCAACGAATATTTTCACGCTGGACGCTAATCGAACCAAACCAGGCGTAAGCGGAAATTCCGCCCTTGCTGTCCGAGAAATCCCCACCGTAATCAGCTTCCTTGTACTGCACACCCGCTTCGTTGTTCAAGAAACCGGGCTTCGTCAGTTTAGCACCGTCAATCTTGGCGGCATTGTCCGGAAAATACTTGTTACGGAGTGCGATTTTGCCGTTATAGCTGACATCTCGCAATGAGCCCCAAATGGAAATGTGGTGCGCGATGTCCATCTTCAAGTCAGCACCCCACCAACGCTTGATAATCGCGCCTTTCTTTGAAGCATAGATGTCCATGCCGAGAATGGGCTCAACGGACATTTTGAAGAGTTTGTTCTTCGTGATGTATGAGAATTGCGGATTGGCAAGCGAAAGGTTAAAGGTCTGATGATCCGTATATTGTACGTAATTATCGGAAATGGTGTCACGCTCCAGCGCAAAGACATTGAGATAGAAGTTCAAGTCGTCGCGCTGGCGCTTATTGAGAAGCGAATCCCTACTCTGCGCCTCGACCAGCATCTGTGCCACCTGCATCCGTGAATATGGGCGAACAGCCGTCTGGCGCACAATGACGCCGTCCGTGAGCAGTTCGTCCAGATAATCATAGATTTTGGTGTAATTCAAGGGCACAGGAATGTTCTGCGCCATTGAAGGAACAAGGAGCAAAGAACAGAGAGCGAGTATAAGAAGGGATTTTCTCATTTTCTCATTTTCTCATTGGTTATTTTTGATAGCGGGCATTGAGGCCGTCGATGACTTCGAGAGTGATATCATAGCCGGCAACTTTGTTCATCAAGGCAGCGTCATTGAGAATAAGATGGTAGTGACCGTCAGCGTTGTAATCACGGAGATACTGCTGAATTGAATCGGAAAGTTGGGCGGTCAATTCGGACTGTTGTGCCATGAAATCGTTGCTAAGTTTCTGACGCAGGTTCTCCAAATCCTGCTGTTTCTTCATCAGTTCCTGCTCTTTTTTCTGGAGGCGTGACTGCTCGCTTTCGGCACGTTCGCGGCTCAAGAAAGCATTAGCTTCGACCTTGCGCTGGAAGTCAATGACATCGCGCTGGAAAGATTCATATTCTTTTTGGAACGCCTTTGCTTTGGAATCGAGTTGAACGGTGGAAGCCTCGTAAGCAGACATGAGTTTGTCGGTGGATTCAACCGCCAGCGTGTAGTGCTTGAGGATGGAATCGGTGTTGATGATTGCTATCGGGAGCAAATCGCCGTCAACAACGACCTCCTGTGCCGCCGGTTTGCGTGCACCCGGTGTAACCGTGAAGAAGATGATAAACAATGCCACCACAGCGGCAGCGAGAACTGAATTAATAATGATTTGAATTTTGTTCATAATTGTATTTTTGTTGATTTATAATTGGCTTTCTATCAGCTTACTCTCAGGTCAATATCTAACTAATATCTAACTAATAACTAACTATTGGCAGGTTTGGATTATAGTTCCTTTACATCCATTTTTTGTTCGCCTTGTTTTTTTGCTTCGCGATCCTGAGAAACGGCACAGTGTATTCCGCGCTCACGCATGATTTTGGACTGGGAAATGTGCTGCGAGGAAAAACGTCCGTTCTTTTTTAGAATGACGCGGACGGAAAGCAGACTTATCGCTGCCAAAAGCAAAGCAATTGTTATAATCAGTTTCATGTCGGTTAATGTGCCTTTTTGACCTTTTTACAAAATAAACGCGCAAAGATACAACAAAAAAATGAAATATACAAATATTTTGTGATATTTTGTACAAAAGTGTACAAAATGACGCGATTATTTGCATATATGCAAAAAAAGTAGTACTTTTGCGGGCTAATTTGGCAGATTTGAAAATTGGAATATTTGAAAATTTGAATATTTTTAGAAATATGGCAGCACAACAACAGCAACAATCCGGCGCACTGTATAACGCACTGACCGCCGGAAGTAAAATTATCGGTACCGTAATTACCGATTCGGATTTCCGTGTTGACGGAACAGTTGAAGGCGATGTACAATCAAGTGGTAAAGTCGTCATCGGCGAACAAGGCAAAATCAAAGGCACGATAGTATGCCAAAATGCAGAAATCATGGGCATGCTGGAAGGCAAAATCGAGACACATCACACCCTCGCACTGCGCGCGACCGGCAATATCAAAGGCGAAGTGACCACACAAACGCTGATTGTGGAGCCGAACGCGATATTCAACGGGACATGCTCCATGAGCAAAAATGCTCCGGCACAGGCGAAGAAGTGATTTGAAGATTCGAGAATTTGAAGATTTGAAGATTTTATGAGAGTTAAACCGTTTCGCGGGATACGCCCGCCGAAAGAGCTGGCAAAACAAGTCAGCAGCCGTCCTTATGACGTGCTGAATTCGGAAGAAGCGCGCGCCGAAGCCGCTGGCAATCCGATGTCGTTATACCATATTATCAAGCCGGAAATAAACTTCGAGTCCGGAACAGACGAACACGATGCACGCGTTTATCAAAGTGCCGTGGAGCATTTTGCGGAGTTCCGTAAAAACGGGTGGTTGAAGCAAGATTCGAAAGAGAATTACTATGTCTATGCGCAGACAATGAACGGTAGGACACAGTATGGATTAGTGGTTGCAGCGTGGGTGGAAGATTACATGGAAGGCCGCATCAAAAAGCACGAACTGACGCGCAAAGACAAGGAAGAAGACCGCATGAAACATGTGCGCGTGAATAACGCAAACATGGAGCCGGTATTCTTTGCGTACCCGCACCGTGACGATATGGATGCGATTGTAGAACGCGTGACTGCCGGTGCACCGGAATATGATTTTATTAGCGATTTGGACGGTTTCCGCCATACATTCTGGGTAATTGAGGACGAGAGCCTGATTGCGAAAATCACCAAGATATTTGCGGAAATCCCCGCCATGTACATCGCGGACGGACACCACCGTTCAGCTGCAGCGGCATTGGTAGGTAACGAGAAGAAACTGCAAAATCCGAATCATACCGGCAATGAGGAATACAACTATTTTCTGGCCGTCTGCTTCCCAGACAACCAACTGAACGTGATTGACTACAACCGCGTGGTGAAGGACTTGAACGGGCTGACAGAAGAAGGGTTCCTTGCAAAGTTGGCAGAAGATTTTGTGGTGGAGAAGAAAGGCGCAGCAATATACAAACCGAACAGACTGCATAATTTCAGCCTGTATTTGGGCGGAGAATGGTACTCGCTGACCGCCAAAGAAGGACGATATGATGACAATGACCCGATCGGGGTGTTGGACGTGACCGTTTCATCGAATCTGATATTAGACAAAATACTGGGAATCAAAGACTTACGGACAGACAAACGGATAGATTTCGTTGGCGGCATACGCGGTTTGGGCGAACTGAAACGGCGTGTTGACAGCGGCGAAATGAAAATGGCGTTGGCACTCTACCCCGTTACGATGCAACAAATCATTGATATCGCGGATAGCGGGAACATCATGCCTCCGAAAACGACATGGTTTGAGCCGAAGTTGAGAAGCGGCTTGATTGTGCACGAGTTGATTTGAGCATTTGAAGATTTGAAGCGACACCTTATATATTATATATTAATAGCGGGCTGCTTTGCGGGCAGTTTGTCGTCGTGCAGTATCAAAGCACGCATCAAGAAAGCCGATAAGAAATATTCCATCGGCGAGTACTATGATGCGGCGGAGATTTACAAGCAAGTATATGGACGGGTGTCGTCAAAAACGGAGAAAGAGTTGAAAGCGCATGTGGCATTCTATCAAGCCGAATGCTACCGCGTGCTGAATAATTCCAAAGCAGTGAACTGCTACCAGAATGCCGTGCGGTACAAGTATCAGGATTCGATTGTTTATCTGCATTTCGCGCAGGCGCTGATGTATCAAGGCAAATACAAAGACGCGGAAAAGAACTACGCAATTTACCTTGAAGGACATCCGGATGACTACGTAGCGCGCGCTGGACAATATGCATGCCAGCACATTCCGGAGTGGAAGAAAGAGACTTCCAGATACAAGATTTCTAATGCGAAGGAGTTTAATCAGAAGCGCACATCTAACTTCGCGCCCGCTTTTATCGGACAAAGCGGTGATGCACTGATGTTTACCAGTAACCGGCAGGAGCAAAATACCGGCGGGAAAAAGAAATTGAAACGGCCGAGTCCGGTGACCGGTGCACAGTCGTTCAACCTGTATTCGGCGCGGAAAGATGCCGCGGGCAAATGGCAGGATATACAGTTGGCGGAAGGCCTGTACGGCGAAGGCGAGGAGAGCGAGAACGAGAATGACAGCACCGCGAACAAGACCGGTACCGCGGAAATGGGCGCATGCTGCTTCACGGCGGACGGAAAGACAATGTACTTCACGTTCTCCTGTCCGGTGAACGGACAGGATCTGGGGGCGAAGATTTTTACCAGTTCGCGCGCCAGCGGCGAATGGGCAGAACCGCAGGAAGTGAAGATTTTCAATGACAGCACGATTACCATCGGACATCCGAGTATCTGCGCGACAGGCGATACGCTGTATTTTGTGAGTGATGCGCCCGGAGGCTTCGGCGGAAAAGATATATGGATGGCAGAATTAGACGGTAGTAACTGGCTGAATCCACAGAATCTTGGACCGCGCATCAACACATCCGCAGACGAGATGTATCCGTGTATCCACCCGGACGGAAGTTTGTATTTCGCATCAAACGGACATCCCGGATACGGAGGACTGGATATATTCAAAGCCGAACGGGACACGCTGGCAGAGGCGGTGGACAGTATTCCGGTGGCGTGGTTAGTGTATAATATGGGTGCGCCGTTCAATACCAACGGCGACGATTTCGGAATAACATTTGAAGGCAACAGCCAGAACGGCTACTTCTCGTCAAACCGCGGACAAAAGAAAGGTTACGACGAGATTTACAGTTTTTTGCTGCCGGAAATGGAGTTTCTGATTGAAGGAATCGTGGTGGATAACAACGATGAACCTATTGCGGACGCGAAACTGCGGCTTGTGGGGAATGACGGCACTAATTCTAAGATGACAGCACGGCGCGACGGAACGTTCAAGACGAAGATAAACAAAGATGCAAAATATGTGTTGTTAGCGTCTGCAAGAGGCTATCTGAACCAATCTGCGACACTGAATACGTACGATCTGAAAGACAGCAAGACATACGAGGAGAAATTTACGCTAGCACCGATTTCAAAGCCGGTGACGATGGACAACATATTTTATGAGTTCGGCAAATGGGACCTGACACCGGCATCGGAAACAGGTTTGCAGCTGTTGGTGAAACTGCTGAATGACAACCCGAACATTACGATAGAATTGTCGGCACATACGGACTTTGTGGGCGATTCCGTGAGCAACACCACGTTATCAGAGAAACGTGCACAATCGGTAGTTAACTACCTGATTAAGAGCGGCATAGAGAAAGAGCGGCTGACGCCTGTCGGTTACGGAGAAAGCAAACCGGTGATAGCCGACGCGGCAATAAACAAGAAGTATCCGTTTATTCCTATCGGGCAAGTGTTGGACGAGCCATTTATCCTCGGGCTGCTGCCACAACAGCAGGAAATATGCCACCAAATCAACCGGCGGACGGAATTCAAGGTGCTGAAGACAACGTACAAACTGTATTAGTATGAAACAATATCTGGATTTATGCAGGCGGGTGCTGGCAGAAGGGACACGCAAAGAAGACCGGACAGGAACAGGAACAGTGTCCGTGTTCGGCGCGCAAATGCGGTATAATTTAGAGGACGGATTTCCACTACTAACGACCAAGAAACTGCACTTGAAATCTATCATCTACGAGTTGCTGTGGTTTTTGCAAGGCGATACAAACGTGAAGTACCTGCAAGAACACGGCGTGCGGATTTGGAACGAATGGGCAGACGAGAACGGGGAATTGGGACCTGTTTATGGACACCAGTGGCGTTCATGGCCGGACTATAACGGCGGCACAATCGATCAGATTGCGCAAGTTGTGGAGCAAATCAAGCATAATCCGGATTCGCGGCGACTGATTGTGAGCGCCTGGAATGTGGCAGAAGTAAACAAAATGGCACTGCCGCCGTGTCACACACTGTTTCAGTTCTATGTGGCAAACGGACGGCTATCGCTGCAGTTGTACCAGCGGTCGGCAGATATATTTTTAGGCGTGCCGTTCAATATCGCATCGTATGCGCTGTTGCTGCAAATGATGGCACAAGTGACCGGACTGAAAGCAGGTGATTTCGTGCATACGCTGGGTGACGCGCATATTTATCTGAATCATTTGGAACAGGTTAATCTGCAACTGACCCGCGAACCGAGAGCATTGCCGAAGATGAAAATTAATCCCGATGTGAAAGATATTTTCGGGTTCAAATACAAAGATTTTGAGTTGGAGAATTATGCCCCGCATCCGCATATAGCAGGCGTTGTGGCGGTCTAATATTTGATAATTGACAATTGATATTTTTATGCTATCTATCATTGTTGCAATAAGCGAGGAAAACGCCATCGGCAAGAAGGGCGGGCTGCTGTGTCATTTGCCGAATGACCTGAAGCACTTCAAGACCGTAACAAGCGGCGCGACCGTAATTATGGGCGAACGGACGTTCTTTTCGCTGCCGAAACACCCCCTACCCAACCGGCGGAATATTGTTATTACCGATGTGGCAGGCAAGACTTTCGAAGGAGCGGAGAGTGCCTATTCCATCGAGGAAGCCGTGAAATTAACGGAGGGTGAAAAAGAGGCGTTCGTTATCGGCGGCGGAATGGTTTACCGGCAGTTTATGGCGATTGCGGACAAACTGTATATCACACACATCCACCATTCATGGAGCGATGCGGACACGTTTTTCCCGGAAATAAAAGCGAGTGAGTGGAAGTTGGAGAGCGAGGAAAAGCACTTAGCAGACGAGAATAATCCGTACGATTATACGTTTGCCGAATATGTAAGAAGGTAAAACAGTTGCACCTTTCGGCGGAATGAAAGCTAAAGCAAATTGCAAAATAAATATCGGTCTGCGGGTAGTGCGGAAACGAGAGGACGGATATCATGATCTGGATACCGTTTTTTATCCTGTTTATGGGCTGTACGACGAGATTGAGATAGAAAGAGACACCATGCATAGCGTTTCTACAAATGAGTGTCGTTTTATCGCCGACGGAATACAGCTTGATTGCGAGGCAGAGGATAATCTGGTGCTGAAGTGCTATCGGATGATGGCAAAGAAATACCCGCAAATCGAAAGCGTGCAGATTACACTTAACAAGCATATCCCGTTCGGTGCAGGATTAGGCGGCGGGAGCAGCGATGCAGCACATACAGCACTGTTAATCAATGAGTTATTCGGTTTGGGACTAACCAAAGAACAATTGGCACAGGACATCCGTGCGTTGGGAGCGGATTGTCCGTTCTTTATATATAATACGCCTTGCCACGCGACGGGAATCGGCGACATCCTGGCACCGATTGACTTTTCGTTAGCGGGAAAACGGCTGATGATGGTCAAGCCGAATATCGGCGTTTCCACCAAAGAAGCCTACTCCGGATTAGTGCCAAGCGGAAAGACATTGGGCGACATGGCACACTGGCAAAGCTGGGTAAATGATTTTGAGACGACCGTTTTTGCCAAACATCCTGAAATAGGTGCCATAAAAAAGCGTCTGCTTGAGGCAGGCGCCGTATATGCCGCAATGACCGGCAGCGGGTCAACCGTTATTGGCCTTTTCGAGAATAATGCGGAAGATGGATCCGCGTCCGACTTGCGAGTCCTTGAGGAAGAGTTTTCCTCTATGATAATCTTCAACAATACGCTTTGAGAGGGACAGCCCCAGTCCCCAACCACGTTTCTTGGTTGTGAAACCAGGTTGGAAAATACGACGTTGCAAACGGCGTTCGATGCCTTTTCCCGTATCAGAAACGTCTAAAATGACAGTATGCTCTTTTTCTGCGAGTACGAAATTGATTTCCCCTACTCCGTCCATCGCATCAATAGCGTTCTTGATGAGATTTTCAATAACCCACTCGAAAAGCGGTTTGTTGAGCATAACCAGTATCCCGTCTGCCGGCTGCGCATCAAAATTGATAGCGACCTTAGAGGAAGTGCGCGTGCGCATATAACCCATTGCGTCATTGAGAACAGGCACCAATGGAACAGCTTCGAGTTCCGGTTCGCTGCCGACCTTCGAGAAACGGTCTGCAATGGTTTGCAGCCGATCAATATCCGTCCGCATCTGCGGAATAAGGTCATCATCAGGATAGCGTGATTCCAAGAGATTCTGCCAACCGTTAAGTGACGAAATAGGTGTGCCAAGCTGGTGCGCCGTTTCTTTGGAAAGCCCGACCCAGACACGATTCTGTTCATTGCGTTGCGCCGACATCAAGGCAAAAACGCCTAACACGATGAAGATAATAATCAGTGCAAATTGAGCATACGGAACGTAACGCAACTGAGTTACAACGGTGGATTCGTCATAATATATGTACTGAACAATCTGCCTGCCGGATTCATCGGTGAAACGGATATCAATTGGTCCGTTGAGCGTCATGGGGTCAGCAACAGGCTTTTTGACATTGCGGATATAAAGGACATTGCCAACGCTGTCCAACATATATACAGGAATGGTGGTGTTACGCTCAATGATTGTCGAATAGAAATCAATATCCTCCTCGGGCGAAGCAAGGATGAGTTTTTCCGTTGCCTGTGCCCATATTTTGACACGTTCCTGCTCCTCCTGCGCGAGCTGGCGGGCAAGGTTGTTGGTATAGAGTACCGAGATGACAACAATAATCATCAGTACTCCAAAAATGAGTGAGAGTTTTGTTTTTATTGTCATAATTTCCGCAAAATTACTACTTTTTTTTGAAAACTGCAAAAATAATTTGCATATACGCATTTTTTTTTGTAATTTTGCACCATAAATCAACCTAAAAGCACACGATTATGGACAAAAACAAAATTATTGCCGCATTTATAGTGGCAGTCGGTCTTGCTCTTAGCGGACTGTTTATCTCCCTAGGCATCAACAAAATGGCGAACCGTGACCGTGCGGTGACGGTGAAAGGTCTTTCGACCCAAGACGTGAAAGCCGATTACGTGGTATGGCCATTGAGTTTCGGACTACTCGGCAATAACCTGACGAGTTTGTATGACGATATTTCGGACATGCAGAAAACCGTCCGCAAATTCCTTATCAGCAAGGGTTTTGCAGACAAAGACATCAAACAAGGCAATATCTCGGTGACGAACAACTGGCAAAATTACTACGGTGAGAAACCGGAATACCACTACACCATCAACACGTCGATTATCGTTTCGACGGAGAATGTTGACCTGGTGATTGCGAATCAGGGCTGCCAGTCCGAGTTACTGAGCCGCGGATATATTGTCCGCTCTGACGAATGGTCTTTGGATTACCAATACAACGGCCTGAACGAGCTCAAACCGAGGATGATTGAAGAAGCGACAAAGAACGCCCGCGCCGTGGCACAAAAGTTCGCAGATGATTCCAACAGCCGTCTTGGCGGAATCCGCCGCGCATCGCAAGGACAATTCTCGGTTGAGGACGACCAATACCAGCCGTGGATCAAGCATGTGCGCGTAGTGACGACGGTGGATTATTTCCTGAACTAAATCCGAACGGATTTTTTCTAAAAAAAGTAATCGGCGGCTCTGTTAAGGGTCGCCGATGTCTTGTTTAAGAGTGAATACGTATTGCATTAATGTAGGCGCGAAAGCGTTAGGCGAACTGCCAAATCAGCAGTATGAGTCGTGCAACGGAGTTTGCGCTCAATGCCATCTACTGAAATCAGGACGTGAGGAATAAGGGTAAACGTGTCACAAAGATAAACTGATGAAATGGAGGCAAGTGGAATGCGAAGGTCTGTTGTCAGGCGGAAAAAGTCATATTCCTTAACCACTAAAACATCACCATCAATAATGTATTTATTGCGCATTGTGTATAGTAACCCCAACGCAGTAAGTAATGCAAACACACCCAAAAGCACGCAATCCGTCAGCAACGTCCAAAACCAGAAGTAAGACGTAAGAGCAAGAGTCAGCATACAATTAACCATACCAGCCCCCCAAATCCACCAATCAAAGGAATTGTTAAATTCGGCATACGGGGTCAAGGGCTGTCTGCGCTCTTCGTCTGTCAGAACGATTGGTTTCTTGCGGCGATTGAACAGCCAAGAAAATAGTATTAACAAAACAAAAAATGCCAGTTCTACATACAACTTCTTAACTGTCTGCAAATCAGATGTCAATAGCCATGCGATTCCTGCATAAACTATCAATGAAATCAGGCACCAAGCGGAGAAAACGAATTTACTTTTTTGAGAACGTGTCATAGGATTATAAATTAGGGGTAAATATTGTTTTTGCAAGTTGGTCGAGTTGTGCGGCGGTAGTATTCATGCGATTAGCAATCAGCTGGCGGCGTTTGTAATAGGTGCGCTTGGACATATCGGTAAATTGAAGGATTTCGGCATTATCCACCCCAATGCCAATGAGGGTCAATACCTGTATATCCAAATCCGTAAGAGCAGGATACTGATGGCGCAGTGATTCAATCTTGCTGTCGAAAACGCGCTGCAATTCGTCCAACGTATGCGGTTTGTTTTGCTGTCGCTTAATCTGGTCAAGGAGGATATGATGCCGCACTGTCTGTTCGTGCAGATTTATCCGGAGCTGAATCTGCAAATCGGTAATCCGGCGCTTTAGGGCAGTTACGCGGGCGGCGATAATAATTATAATAATAAGGAGTACTTCCACGAGTGCACCCAGCACAATAATAAATATTTCAAATTCTTTAAACATTGTGACTTTTTTTGAAATCCGGTGCAAAGGTACAACAAATATCGTAAACGTGCAAGCGTTAGTGATACACTTTATCACAAAAAAAACGAAGAAAGCGGCATTTTCGCCGCTTTCCTTCAGTTACTTTTCTCACTATCTTCCTGCGGAAGTTCGAGGATTGCGCCTTTCCGATTGTAGAACTTTGCTTCCAACAATCCAAGCGCCTGATTCTCAACAACGCGGACTCCGTATCTGTTAAACCACTTTGTGGACAGACGGCTGAAGATTGATCCCCTGACAACATACGAATAGACGTACGGATGTAGATGAACCCTTATTCCGCGCCCGAAATGTTGCCTCATGTATGCTATTTGCTCTTCGAGTTGTTCGGTAAAGAGAATCGTGGGCTGCACTTTCCCTTTTCCGAGGCACATGGGACAAACTTCGGTAACATTAACCTCCACCGCTGGGCGCACGCGTTGGCGGGTAATTTGCATCAATCCGAATTTACTGAGCGGTAGGACATTGTGTCTTGCGCGATCCCGTGACATGAGGTCGCTCATGTGCTTGTACAACTGCTCCTGATGCTCCTTGGAGTCCATATCGACAAAGTCGATAATGATAATTCCGCCAATATCGCGCAGCCTAAGTTGGTGCACAATCTCGTCGGCGGCAAGCATGTTGTACTGGAACGCGTTCTCCTCGTGGTCCTCAAAAATTTTCTTTGAGCCGGTGTTGACATCGATAGCGTAAAGTGCTTCAGTCCGGTCTATGACAAGATAACCGCCATTTTTGAATCCGACCGTACGACCGAGCCCTGTTTTCATCTGCCTTGTGATGTCATACTTATCAAAGATAGGTTCCGTGGCTTTATACTTCTTGACAATCTTGACGCTTTCAGGCGCGATCAGTTCTACGTACTGGCGAACCTCGTCGTAGATAGTATCGTCATTGACCTGAATGCTGGCAAACTCGGGAGAGAAGAGGTCGCGGATGATACCAATTGTACGACCGAGTTCTTCACTGATAAGCCGGACTTCTACGTCTTTCGGCTTTTTATCCTTATCGGCAGGCATTTCCGCCGGTTTTTGGAGGGTGCGAACGGTATCTTCCCATCGTTTAACCAGGATGCGCAGTTCGTTGTCCAATTCGGCGACGCGTTTGTCCTCTGCAACCGTACGGACAATCACTCCGAAGCCCTGCGGCTTGATGGATTGCACGAGTTGCTTGAGGCGGCTGCGTTCCGATTCGCGTTTGATTTTCGAACTTACCATAACCTTTTCCGCAAAAGGAATGAGCACCATATTTCGTCCTGCGATACTGATTTCGGCAGTAAGGCGTGGACCTTTCGTGTTAATGGGCTCTTTGCTGATTTGCACCAGAAGGAGGTCTCCGACTTTGAGGTAGTCGGCAATCTGTCCTTCTTTCCCTACATCGCCTTTTTTCTGAATGCGCGTCATGGACGGCATTTTCCGGCGATCGGAAACAGCTTTGGTGGTAAATTCCTTGAGCGTAAGGAACTGAGAACCTAAATCCAGATAGTGTAGAAAAGCTTCTTTTTCATGACCTACATCAACAAAAACCGCATTCAGCGCCGGCATGACCTTTTTGACGCGACCGTAGTAGATGTTCCCGACAGAAAAGTTGTCAGTATCGCGTTTTTCGCGCGAGATTTCCTGCAGCCGGTCGTCTTCGGTAAGGGCGATAGCGATTTCGTTGGGTTGTACGTCCACAATCAATTCGCTTTTCATGATTCAATACGTCAAATTAAAAGGCTTCGCAGCCGTCTGTTTTGCGCCCAAAACAGCATCGCCACAAAGCCAAGTTAAAACTAATCGCCTATAGCGAAGGAGCTTAAGTAATAAGCTTACTTGTGCTTATGACGATTCTTACGCAAACGTTTTTTACGTTTGTGTGTTGACATCTTGTGTCTCTTATGCTTTTTTCCGTTTGGCATAATAGTATAATTTAGTTAATAATTATCTAATTGTGATTATTTTCGCACCCTATCAGCAAAATCCGGCGAAGGTTTGAATATAACAATTTTGTGCGCTGGAACGATAACAGATGTGTGCTTTGATATATTTCGCGCCACTTTTTCGGCACGCATTTTGGTGCTGAAACTACCGAAGTTGCGTAAGAACACATCCTCCCCCTCACCAATCGCTTTCTTAACGTTATGCATAGCAGCCTCGATTACTTTCGTAATGCTCCTTTTGTCGTAACCGGTCTGGATAGCGATTTCATTAACAAGTTCAGCTTTAGTCATATATATGTTTTTTTAGTTAACTTCCTCTGTGTCAGGCGAAAAATCCGCGCAAAGGTAGTATATTTTTTTTATTTACAAAAATTTTTTTCGAAAAAAATGATTTTTTTCATATTTTTTTTGTAATTTTGCAAGCCGAAATGAAAAAATGTGCAAAAATCAGCTATAAAAATGCGCGAAATACTTCATAATCAGCTATATAGGTGGTACGACCAGAACAAACGTGTTTTGCCGTGGCGTGAGACAAATGACGCATACCGCATATGGCTGTCGGAAATTATTCTGCAACAGACCCGTGTTGAACAGGGGCTGCCATATTATCTGCGGTTTGTGGAGCGTTTTCCGGATGTCAGGACTTTGGCAGAAGCGTCAGAAGATGAGGTTTTGCGGTACTGGCAGGGGTTGGGATACTATTCGCGTGCACGGAATCTGCACAAAGCCGCGCAACAGGTTGTTAAGAACGGTCAAGAGCCTTTCCCCTCTGATTATGAGGCGATTAGAGCATTACCAGGCATAGGAGATTATACCGCGGGAGCGATTGCGGCTTTTGCGTATAACCAACCCTACCCTGCGTTGGACGGAAATGTATACCGTGTGCTTTCGCGGCTGACGAATAGTGCCATTGCGTTCGACACGACCGCAGGAAAAAAGCATTTCCACAAAGTGGCGGAAGAATTGTTAGACCGTGCAAATGCACGCTTGTTTGACTCAGCAATCATGGAGTTCGGCGCCTTGTGGTGCATGCCACAATCGCCCGATTGTGAGTCGTGTCCATTGGAAATGATTTGTCTTGCCAAAGCACATCATACTGTTGATTTACTGCCTGTCCGCAAGCCGAGACTGCAGTTACGTGACCGCTATCTGAACTATTCGATTTATCTTTGCAAGCAGGAAGGAAAGGAAATGCAGACGCTTATCCGGCAGCGGCAAGGAAACGATATATGGAAGCATTTGTGGGAGTTCCCGCTACGCGAGACAGACAGAGCATTTGAAGCAACCGATGTTCCGCACACGGATTTGACGCATATTCTGTCGCACCAACGGCTACACGCGCGCTTTAATATATATAAGGTATCAAAATTGCCGGAAGTAGCAGACACAAAAATTGTCAAGCTGAACGAACTTGACAATTACGCGTTCAGCAGACTGACACTCAAGGCGTTAGAGCGATTAGGACTGGGCGGTTAGGAAGATTTGATACGCCACATCACAGTTCAGGCACTGCCCCGTCTGGCAGCAAGTTTGATACAAAT
Source organism: Paludibacteraceae bacterium (assembly GCA_905233925.1). Classification (GTDB taxonomy): domain Bacteria; phylum Bacteroidota; class Bacteroidia; order Bacteroidales; family Paludibacteraceae; genus Colicola. The sequence continues at coordinate 28,946 of CAJOFV010000001.1, read as the reverse complement.
GAATAAGCGCCTGTGAATCCGAGGCATCTGCCACACGCTGTCCCAATTCGCGCCACTGGCGAATAATGGAATTATTCTCTGCAGGCATGTTACGCAGAATGTCAATCGCCTGCTTTCCACGTGCATACTTGAAGGGGACAACCGCGTTAATTATCAGAACATCAATAGAATCACGCCCCAAACCTTTGACAGAAAGCAGTTCGCGAAGGTTTTCTATATTATCAGCATCCATCAGTTGGGAGAAGAGGAATTCAGACTGATAAAAGAGTTGCGCAAACTGGCGAATGCGCGTTTCCGGCGCGTTTTGCGGGCGTATTCGCCCGTGTTTCCACATAGCCGAATCAATTGGCTGCAAGGCAAATTTGGCCTGCAGAAAGCGGTATTCCCTAAATAGTTCATCATCGGGCGAGAGCAAGCCACTCTGCCCCAAGAGAATTGCAGTCAGTTGCTTGAGGCTGCTACGATGTTTTTGAAGGCAAGAAAGCGGCGTGTTGATTGCCAGTTGCTCAAAAGGGATGCCGTTAACGTGAAAACCAAAATAGTGGGCAAGAGAGATGTAAAAGGCTTGTTCCCAATGGTTTTGCGTGAGTGCGAGGAGGCGATCAATGGACTGTTTCTTGCATTTCAAACGGCGCAAGAGCATTGTCTGTTTCCATCCTTTTGTGAGCAGATTCGGGTCTTGCAAAAGAAACTTGCCACAACGATGCGTCGCAAAAGAGGAGTCCATCAGACGAGCATCAGAAAGGAGTTGGGAAAGGTAATCCTGCTCATCGGGATAACGCAGCTCACACTGCGTAACCGGTTGATTCAGAGAGTTATAGACTTCTTTGTCCGCCTTGCGAACTACATGGAGAATGACACGGTCATACGCCGAATCGGTATGATGCTTGTGCTTGAACCAATCGGATGAGGCAATGTGAATTTCGATGTTCCCCACCCACTCTTCCGTGCTGTTTTCGCCATGAATGAGCACGTGGGCGTTGCTGAAATCGGGACCTGCGTCGGTGTTGTGCTGCCCGACAGAAATGACCTCAATGCGACGTCCGTCTGTGGTATATTGCGGGAAAGCCTTGAAGATTCCGCGCTGCCAAATATAGTGCAGAAGGATTTCGGGCACTACCAAGTATAATCAAAACGTTCGATATCTTCTTCCACCAGAGGTGTGCCAATCTGGACTTCGATGAAGACCAGTTCCGTGATTGCCTTCAGCGCATGCAACTGCTCCTTGTGAATGATGCAAACATCTCCGCGCTTGATTTTGCGGACCTCTCCATCCAAAACAAACAAGCCTTCGCCATCCACAATCGTCCAAATCTCATCGCGGTGATGGTGGAGCTGGTAACTGATGTTCTTGCCCGGACGCAGCATAATCGACTTTGTCAGTGCGCGCGTGCCATCCGAATACGGCAAGTCACTCAAGACCTTGTAAGTACCCCAACGACGCTCCTCGTACATGGGACGGAGCGAGAGATTATCAACGTACTTCTTGATGGTCTCGGACTTGTCCTTCGCGCAAACAAGAATGCCGTCAGGACTGCAAGCAACAACCGTGTCTTTGAGGCCGTTGCAGAAAACAGGAACATCTAACTCGTTGATAATGTGCGTGTTCTCGTTAGTGTCGCCGAGGAGAACATTTCCAATCGTTTCACGAGAAAGCTCTTCTGTCAGTGTATTCCATGTGCCCAAATCTTTCCACTTGCCGGTGAAAGGAACAACAGCAACAGAGGTTGCTTTTTCCGCCACTTCGTAGTCAAAACTGATTTTCGGGAACTCTTTGTAACGGGCGTAGGTGTCTTCAAAGGACGATGACTGAATGTACTTGCGGACAATGCTCATCATATAGCCCAGTTTGAAAGCAAAGACTCCACCGTTCCAGAGAGCTCCTTCGCGCAGAAGTTCTTGCGCGACAGCGACGGTCGGTTTCTCCGTGAAACGACTGACGGGCAGGGCTTCCGCAGTATTGTCAGCCGTCTGTGCCGGAACTATGTAACCGTATTTTTCGGAAGGATACGTGGGCGTAATTCCCATCAGGACAAGCTCCGCAGCATCGCGTTGCACCTGAACCGCCATGCGACCGATTGTCTGGAAGTAGCCTAATTCCGTATATGGGTCGCTCGGCATCACTACAATTACTTCATCATCCGGGCAATGTTTTGCGAAGTGCAGATACGATGCAGCCAAAGCGATTGCGGGGAAGGTGTCACGGCGTTCGGGTTCCGCAACGATGTCCACTTCCGTGCCCAGTTGGTTGATGATGCTATCACGCTGTGCGGCGTTAGTAGCAAAGGTTATCTGGGCGTCAAGTTTTGCCTCTTTTGCCTGACGTACGACACGCTGAACCATTGATTCCATTGAACCATCCGGTGCTTCCAAAAGTGGCAAGAACTGTTTGGAACGAGCATTGTTTGACAACGGCCACAGGCGTTTTCCAGAGCCGCCCGATAAAAATACGAGTTGCATAATCAATCTATTTTATTGCCAAGCATGTCATACTTGGCGTTGTTAATCTCTATATATAATACTCCGTTTCGAAGGATTTTGCGGGCTTGTACAGGAAGCACGGAGGTATTCTCCACAGCTTCTTTCCATCCAAATGGATAGCCCGTCCAACGTGTTTGCGGCGGAGTTGTCGGGGCATCAGACACATCGAAGAGGAGGATGTACTCATAATCATAGCCCAGTTTGAGCAATTGTGTTTCAAAATACGGAAAACTTTCATCATCAGAGAGCCACAGCACGCGTGCAGAAATCCCTTTGCCTGTGTCCTGGCTGTCGTAAGATATTTCCAACGAGTGGTTCTTAGCTTCCTGCCATGCCCATTTTACATTGTTATTCGCAAGGTATATGCCTGAATGACCTATTACATTTCCTGTAAGCAAAGACCTTATATGAAGGCTATCTTTTGTAAACGTTATTTGGAAACGACAATTCTCAGGGATATATGATTTTGTCAGTTTATATAGCCCATTTTCATATATAATATATCTCTCCCAATAAGTATAAAGGACGTTCTTTTTTGTTCCGTCTTTTAGTTTTAATGAGTCAATGTCATTATTCGCCATATAATAATTGTCATCCGAATGCATGACCATTGCATATTCGCCAGAGATGAAATCGGTAGTTTGAATTATATTTGTTACCTCGGGCGACAAGGTGTAAAGTGCATAAAGGATTTGATTATCGGAAGACGGATAGAATTTCTCCCCTACTTTGAAGGAAGCCGGTTCAGAAGTGTAGGTACCCACGAAACGCTCAGTCGTCCAACCAACAAAAGACCACTCGTCCTCCGAAACAACTTTCGTGACCGGACAATCAGAAATGAGAATACCCGAAGCAGATGATTTCTCTGTGACAGTTTTTGTCTGTATGTCGCTTTGGGTATCAAACCACTGGAATGTGACCGTTCGCGGATCCGGTGCTGTTTCGTAATACGTTATAACTACTTTGTCCCAACCAATAGAATTGACCGTTGCCGCGATTTGGCAAATCATACTGCTGCCCTTATTTGCATTCCATGCTCCAGTAAAAGCAACAGGAACAAAAGTCGTGCTATAACCGCTTGTTCCAGGCCAGTCGCAGAAGTTACTGGCAGAAATCTGCCCTATCATCGCCCCGCCAAGACTAACTGCAAGACCGCCCGCACCGCTTTTGGCATTGGATTTGACATAAAATGTGACCTTGCTAATTGTGCATTGCGGCAAGTCGGTAAACGTCATTGTGGCGACACTACCTGCCGTCAGTTGTCCTTTGCTGCCTCCGGTGTTGTCGAACGTTACTTCTGTCCCTGCAGGCACATCGCCAGAGAGTTCCGCTTTGTTGTACGCCTTAATGGTTGCGACCAATTCAGCGGCGCGCACCGGCATTAGCAAGCCAAGCAACAAGCATAATATCAGCCACCTATTTTTTGTCATTCTCTTTTTTGGGTAGCGGTTTATTGAAACGTTTCTGACGTTGTTTCCAACGCTCGCGGGCATACGCCTGCATGTCGGCAATCTCGTCGTTCTCGTCAATAATCTCAAGACCGAAAATGGTTTCAATGACATCCTCCAGCGTCAAGATACCACGGAAGCAGCCGTATTCGTCAATAATAACAGCTATTTGGGATTTCTGCTTGAGCATTTGGTCGAAGATATCACCAATAGACGTTTCCTCATTGAACATCGGTAGAGAGCGTTTGATTTCGCCGAGGGTCATGTTGAACTTGTCCTCCGTGAGATTCTCCAGCGCGTCATTGCGGTGAATGTAACCAGTGATAAACTCCGGTTTGTCAGCATAGACGGGAATACGCGAGAAATGATCGTACCGGTCATCGTCGTAATACTCCTTGAGAGTCATTTTCTCGGGCGCAATGGCACAAACGACGCTGGGCGTCATCACGTCCCACGCCTGGATATCATCGAGCCGCATTATATTGCGGATAATTTTGTTCTCGTCCTCCTCAATAACGCCTTCCTCTTCGCCCACATTAGCAAGTGCCACCACTTCCTCGCGACTGACAGTCGCCTCGTCGGATTCGGGGAACAAGCGCGTGAAATACTCAATGAGCAGCACAAACGGGTACATGAGAACAATCAGCACACTGATGGTGCGCGAAGCAAAGCCCATCAAATGCTTCCAATAAGATGTTCCCAGCGTCTTCGGGACAATTTCCGCGAAGAGGAGAATAAGCAAAGTAACCACTATGCTCACCAGACCGAACCACTTGCTGCCAAACAGCAACGTCGCCTGCTGACCAACTCCGGCAGCACCAATTGTATTGGCAATGGTATTGAGCGAAAGAATAGCCGCCAACGGACGATCAGTTTCGGTTTTGTATTGTTTCATGCGGACAGCAGGCTTATAACCTTCTTCCTCCCGCATCGTAATGTAACTAAGGGTTGTGGACATCAACGTCGATTCCAGAATAGAACAAAGGAACGACACGCCCAGTGCGATAAACAGATAAATCAGTAGATAAATAACCATATATTTTAATTAACGCGCAAAGGTACTGCTTTTTTCGCATATATGCAAAAAAAAGTGCCGTTTTCCTGCACTTTTTTTGTTTGTGTAGTCATCAAGTGGTTTGCTCTGGTAAAAAGAAACTTCAAGAAGTCCATTCGTTTACATCCTTATGGATTGCGTTGTTTTTGACTTTTCCACTCGGTATCGTCGGCTTTATCACATACGAATCACATACCAATCACATACGAATCACATACGTTTGGCTCGTGCATGTATGGTTGCCGATGGTGTGGTGTGTGGCGTTTTTGAGTGGAATTGCGATGTTTCGTCTATCCAGTTTTGGTCGTCGCGACGGTAAAAGCGCTGATTCGTAGTCGGGCTTTTCAAGCCGCCGAGAGATTCGACATACGGACCAGTTTTGACAAAGTCAAAGGTCGAAAGATTTGAAGATTTGAAAATTTGAAGATTTGAAGATTTCTTGTCTCTACAAAACCCCGAACAATCGTCTGAATCCGTATGGAAGTTTTGAAGATTTGAAGATTCGGAAAGTTGGAGATTTTGGCCGGTGTACCAGGCGGTTTTGAGGGGATAATTGTCATGGACGTGCTGCGAAAGAGAAACCACGTAGTCAGCATCCTGGTCGCCGCCCATAAAACAAACACAGGTGATACCGGGGAAATACCGGTCCACCAGTGCGTCCAAAAGCTCCGTGGTCAGATCCTCTCCGGTGTCTTCCCACAGGTGAGGACTGTGACAGCCCTTGCACCTGTTGGGACAACCGGAAATATTCAGCGCCAGCGTGACCTCTCCGGGCACTTCCTGAAATACTATTTCAAATGAGGCAACCTTCAAATGTTATAGCTATTACAGTCTTACGTTAAACATATTAACATGTCGGAACCTGCTCCTTTGAAGCGTAGTGACGGCGTGCAGCCTCTTTCTGACGTGCAGCGGAGAAGTTGCTCACACGCTTCATATAGCCGATTACACGGGTCAGATAATCCACGTTCTCGGAGTGGCACTCGGGGCACTCGTGGAGATAACGTTTGTCAATGTGACCGCAGTCGTTGCAAACAGTGTTGGGGATGTTGAAGGTAAAATAGTTGCAGCCTTCAACCGCCGCCACACGGAGCAACTGGCGGTATTGTTCACGCGACAAGTGCTCGTCCAAGTTGCAGTGCAAAGCCGAACCACCGGTGAGGTGCTCAATGTACTTGCGACCGTGGAGACGGAAGCGATCGAGAACGGTGGTGTTCTTGTCCTCAACGATGTAGAAATAGCTGTTGTAGCAGTCGCGCGGCACGATGTAACCGTCTTCCTTGTCCCATTTAGCGTGCTTAACGCCGACGTTCTCAGCGGGAATCATTTCGCAGTTGAACATTTCGTTCTTGGTGCGGTATTTCTTATTGAGTTTTTCAATAATACCAAGCACTTCCTGCACGTAGTTGGTGTAGCGCTCGTTGTCGCTGATTTCGATGCCCAGGAACTCTGCAGCCTCTACCAAACCGTTCACACCAATTGTCAGGTATTGACGGCCAATGTTGATGAAACCGGCGTCGAACAACGGCAGCAAGCCATGCTTCTGCAAGCGTTTCAGGTTCTCGTTGTAAGCGAGTTGTACCTTGTGCATGAGGTCAACAATCTCCTCGATGTAGTTCTGGTAAGGAATATTGTTGCGCACGGCATACTGAATAGCGCGGTTGAGGTTGATGGTGAGCACGGATTTCGAGCCGGTACTTACTCCACCCGCTCCAAGCGTGTAGCTGAAGCCGTTGTCGGTAATCTCGTTGCGCAGACGGCAGCAGGAAGAGAGCGAGTCAGCATTGTCGCTGAGATAGGTAAAGAAGGAGTGACCTTCGGCGTACATTTCGGCCGTGAAGTCAGCATACTCTTTGTCTTTTACGTCGCCGTTCTCCGCGAGCAGCGCCATTGTCTCCACGGGGAAGGTGAGGACAGCGTGCAGACGCTCGTTGTTGAACCACTTCATGAAACGCTTCTGGAGCCAGTTCAGGCCGTCCCAGTCGGGTTTTTCGCCGTTCGGGAAGACGAAATTGCCGAAGAGGGATTCGAAGTAGTAACGGTCGTAGTAACTGATGTTCCAGAAAACGGACTGGAAGTTACGTGCGCCGGAAGGCTGGTTGATTGAGTAAACAACCTGCTGGAAATAATCGGTAATGACTTTGTCAATGGTGCGTCTCTTGATGCTCAAATCCACCACTTCGTCCGCACGTTTGTAGTAGTCCTTGCCATACTCCAAGCCGATGAAATAGTTCATGTACATCAAGAACTCCGGCGTAGCGCAAGCGCCTGATAACATGGACGAAACGATAAATACCATGTTGATGAATCCGCCGCAGAAGGACTTGAGGTTGTGCGGCTCGATGGCGTTGCCACCCAGCGCCTTTGTGCCCTGAAGCAGCCAGGGATACATGGTGATTGAAGCGCAATAGTTCGCGAGGTTCGTCTCGTCGTTCTTGTAGATGAAGTGCTGGTTCAGTAGCGAGATATAACGGTCTGCCACTTCGCGTCCGAACATTTCTTTGATACGCTCGGTCAGCAAGCGGCGGTTCAGACGGATGAATCCCTGCTTGGGCAGTTCGCCAATGAGCGTTGCGATGTTTTTGTTCTCGACGTTCGCATTAGCGTCGTACTTACTACCTTCAGCGGCATTTGTTGCCTGACAGTAATTCATCAGGAACTCCAAACGCTGTTGGGTCTCGCGATCCTCGGAGTGCTGTGCGCGATAAAGCATGTAGCGCTTTGCCACCTGAAAATACCCCTCTGACATCAAAGCAACCTCCACCTGATTCTGAATTTCCTCCACGCTGATGCCGTTCTCAATCCGCAAATGACTTAACACTCCCGTTAAGATTTCTTCCGTTGCAAATGCGTTCGCAGCAAGGAACGATTTTGCAATCGCATTTTTGATTTTGTCGATAGCAAATAGCTCTTTCTTGCCATCTCTTTTAATAATGTAAGTTTCCATATTGTTTATTTATATTAAGGTGTCAAATTTACTGCTCCTGATGTTGCGAATAGTTTTTGCAACATGGGAGCCGTCCTTATTCGCACATTACTCCGTTTTCCTGACGAAAATTATTGTACGAACTGATTATCAGTAAGTTACAGCGTTTTTGCTGTGCGGAAATTACCGTTTTAAAGCAGGAAATCCGTGATTTTTCTCAAATTCGACTGCAAAGGTACTACTTTTATTTCAACTGACAAAATTTTGATGTCATTTTTTTGCATTTTCTTCGCTACTAACTGATAATCACGGAGTTATTAAATTTGACCTCAAAAATGGAAAATTAATCTATTAAGTTTTAATGCATTTTAACATCTTTTTGTGCAAATGTTAATAAGAAAAGATGTGAGATATTTCCGGAATTCCTATTTTTTTCCGATTTATTTGCACAGTTCAAAATATTGTTGTACTTTTGCAGCCGCAAAGGTCAAAACAGATAGTGAAAATCAAGGTTGTCACATTAGGTTGCAAACTGAATTTTGCGGAATCAAGTGCGCTTATGCGTTCACTTGAGGCAAACGGTCACACTCGTGCCAAGCAAGGCGAAGAGCCGGACGTGGTGATTGTAAACACCTGCACCGTTACAGACACCGCCGACCATAAAGACAGGCAGGCGATACACCGCATCCGTCGTGAGAATCCGCATGCGCAGATTATCATGACAGGTTGTTATGCGGCGTTACTGCGGCAGAAACAGGCAAACGGCGAAAAAATTGCGTCCGTTGACAAGATTATTTTGGAAGAGATAGACCGACTTGTTCCGAAAAACATTGCCCGTTTCCAGCCTGCCTGGTCGCGCGATGACCGTACACGCTGTTTTCTCAAAGTGCAAGACGGATGCAATTACTTCTGCACCTATTGTACTATCCCGCACGCGCGCGGACGCTCGCGCAACGCGTATATTAAGGAGATAATTGCGCAGGCGCAGCAAGCCTTGTCGGAAGGTGCCAAAGAGATTATTCTTACCGGCGTGAATATCGGCGATTTCGGGCGAAGTACGGGTGAAACGTTTATTGAGTTAATCCGTGCTATTGACGCTATTGACGGGAACTTCCGCGTGCGGATTTCGTCCTGCGAGCCGAATCTGCTGACGGACGAGATCATCGACTTTGTAGCGCACAGCCGTCATTTTGCGCCACATTTCCATATTCCGCTGCAGTCGGGCAGCAATGAAGTGCTCAAAATCATGCACCGCCGCTACACGCGTGAACTGTTTGCCGAGCGAGTAGCACATATCAAATCCGTAATGCCAAATGCGTTTATCGGAGTGGATTGTATGGTCGGCGTACGCGGTGAGACGGAAGCGTATTTTGCTGATTATGTGGCGTTTATCGAATCGCTGCCGGTAAGTCAGCTGCACGTATTCACCTACTCCGAGCGCGCACATACAAAGATGTTGGAAATGGATTTGTATGTTGTTCCGAAGGCGGAGCGCGAACGCCGGAGCAAGATTCTGCACCGCATCAGCGAGCAAAAACTGGCGGCATTCTATGCGGCGCACAAAGGCGACAAGGCAACCGTTCTGTGGGAAAGCAAGCGGTTTGACGGCGCACAGATGTGCGGTTTTACGGAAAACTACATCAAAGTCTTTTGCCCATACGACAAAGCGAAAATCAACACATTTGAAGAAATCACGATTTGAGAATCCGGTTATCCATATTGCTCTTGTCCGTCTGCCTGTGCGTCTCCGCGCAAATTCAACAGGCACAGCGTGAAATGGAACTGAACGACCTTCAGCAACTCGGCTGGGTTATCCAGTCCAGCAGTTTGTCGTTTGACAAGAACACGATTGTCTTTGCGGCACTGAAACCCGGGGAAACGAATTACAATCTCTATATATCGCGGAAAGTCAACCTTAAGTGGGACAAACCTGCGCCGCTGTTGACGCTTAATACCGCATATGACGAGTTGTGGGCAAGTCTCAGCAGCGACGAGAACAATATTTATTTCGTCCGCCGTCTGCCCGCGAATCCTGCGGACAAGAAATCCGAGGAACAATACATGATTTACATTGCCACGCGCAACGGCGATACTTGGGACAACGGACAAGCGCTCGCCATCAGCAATGGCAACGACATTGCACCGCTTATTCTGCCGGACAACCAGACCTTGCTGTTTGCGTCCAAACGTCCAATTGAAGGACGCAAAGACCAACCATACGCGTTGTATTTCACACGCCGTCTCGGCAAACACAACTGGTATCTGCCCGAACTAATTGCCGTGCCGGAAGAGAAAGGTGTCAATTATTACGGCATTGCTTTGAGCGGATCGGCGGCAGAACCGACATTACGCTTCACCAAACAGAGCTGTATCCGCAAAGACACCACCTACTCCACTGAGTATCTTCCTCTGCCGGAGAACTACCGCGCATTGCCTGTGCTGACCTTGTCCGGAAGCGTGAAAGACGCTGATAATCAGAAATATATGCCGAACGCAATCAGCGTTTATAATGCCATCACATCACAGCAAATAACGACACTGAACAACGACGGACGCTTTCACATCGCTTTGCCTGTGGGGCAGAAATACCTACTGGATGTAACTGCGCCAAACTATTCGCACATATATCTTGAGTATGATTGTTCGGAACTCAAGAACGATTCTGCCATCACACAACAACTCACACTTTCCAAGCGCCTGTACATCCATGTTAATATTTTTGACGCGGAAATGCAAACGCCAATAGCACATGTGCAATGCAAACCACTGAATTTGTCGCGTTCCGGCAAAGATGGTGTCGATATAACGCTGCCAATCGGCGAGGTGCATACGCTGCAGTTCTCGAAACAAGGCTACGCCCCGCGCGAGCTTACCATTGACACGCGCAAGGAAGTGCTGCTTTCCTCTTCGGAACTGGACATTGACCTTGCTCCGGGCAAAGCGCCGTTGTTCGTTTCGTTGTATGACCTTGACACGAAAGAAGGTATCAGCGGCATTGTGCAAATAACGAACCAGAACCGCGAGGAACGCTTTACCTATTCAGACAGCACCCGTCTGCGACAGGGCGATTCTTACGTGCTGAACGTCTCCTCGCCTGGCTATTTGTATCAAGACACAACCATTCACGTGCCCTACTCCGACGCCACACAGGTTTATTATATCGGTTTGCGGGAAATCAAGCGCGACTTGGTGCTGCAACTGCATAATATCCAGTTTGAGTACAATTCCGCGTCATTGCTTGAATCGTCCTACGGGGAACTGGAGAAAATTATCCGTCTGCTCAACGAGAACCCTGCACTGACAATTGAGTTATCTGCACATACAGACGACCTCGGCACGGACAAATATAACGACATGCTGTCCAAACGGCGTGGTGAGGCAGTATTGAAATACCTCGTCAAGCATGGTATTGATGCATCGCGCGTGACAACTGTCGGTCACGGCAAACGCAAACCGCTTGTACCGAATGACAGCGAAGAGAACCGCGCGATAAATCGTCGTGTGGAAGTCAAAATACTTGGTATCTGATGAAACGAATCCTACATATTGCCCTGTTGATAGTCCTGGTTCATGTTGTGAGCCCGGATGCTGTAGCGCAGGATTACTTTATGGAGACATTGGAAAAGGCTAACCGTGCAACGCCGTATGAGGCAGTATATATTCTCTCTGATTATCAGCAGTTTATGCCAACATTTGCCGCGACATACTATCATTTGGGCGTGCGGTATTACAACCTTATTCCGACGGAGCACCCTATTCGCGATTACAATGATTACAAGCAAATCCTTTACCGCACAAAGTTATACTTCGGGAACTGCCTGCATTACGCCAAAGACCAGACACTCAAAGTCCAGCATTACGCCGGACTTCCTATTTCCGGAAAGAAGCCCGAATACGCCGATTTGGAACGTTTCATCCGTGCAAAATTAGATTCCGTCGAAATTATAAGTAGCCGCTCCGAGGCCGTTTATCAGGCGTATTACCGCCTCGTCAACCGCTATGCCGACTGCAGGAACAGGTTTACAGCATTCTCCGAATTATACCTCCGCGAGAAAACAGCGCATCTGCTGCTGACTGACGCAGACCGTGCACAACTCAACGCGCTGCAAATCCTGGCGGACAGTCTGCAAGATGACATCCGCCGACTTCAAGCGGCATTGCATTACTTTCCTATTTCCGGCTATTCGCCGCAATTCACGTGGGCAGAAATCAGTCTTTATCGTCTGGACGGTTTGACCAACACCGATTTGCTGCAAAACAACATCGTGCTATGGAAGTACGGCGAATGGGTGCGACAGTTCCTAAATACACAAGAGCAAATATATACTGCCTATTACGACGAACTGGACATTGAATACGGACTGATGCAACGCGCTATACAACAGCTGCACAGCGGCAAACGCAATGTTTTCCAGACAGATGAGATTCTGCTCAACCGCATTGACAGACTGGATTATCAGTCATTCATGAAGGACTTTATCGCAACGCTGCAACGCACCGTTCAAGTCATGCAAATCCGTCAGGACAGCCTGTTCAACGGCGCAAGAACGGTTGATAACGATTATATCGAACAAGCGATTGCTCTAATCCACCGGCAGCATCGACTTCTTGCCAGCACCGAGGAACAAGCTGCGCAACTGCGACAGGAACTCGAGCAGGATACGACCGCCTTGACGCACTATACGGAGCTGCTGACCAAGTGGCATTGCAACAACAGGGACTCCATTATGCGGCAAACGCAGGAACTGCTACATGCCGCACACGGCGCATACTCTGCAACGGCCAACGCCTTTGCAAAAGCCATTGAGCCGACTTTGCAGCCGTTTGAATACTTCGAGAACGAACTTACCGGAGAAAAGTTCTGGCAAAAGGACTTAAAGTTTGAGCCGGAGGACAGTATTCGTACGATTCTGCCGGTAGAAGAAAACTTTATGCTGGTGCTCAAGAACGGCACATGTCTGATTTGCTCTGCGGACGGCAAACTGCTGTACAAACATCTGCATAAGGACATTCGAGACGTCCTCACAGCCTACAAGTACACCAGCAACACCATTGCCCTTGTTGCCAAAGACAATGTCGTTTTTGTGAACAAAGACGGCTTGTAATTACTTCGTCTGGTAAAGTTGGATCTCGCGGAGTTCGCCGTAAAGCACGATCTTGACCGTCATCTGCTTGGCAGATAGGTCATACTTGCCGGATATAACATCTCCCACTTTCAGTTGCCCATCCGAATCACCGGTAATTTTGGTAAGCGTGACATATACGTCAGGACTGCTGGTTTTATATGTGCCAACGGCGGTACAGTTCGCATAACCGGACAGGACAAGATAACATTCGTCGTCAATAAACGAGAACTCCACATTCGTCTGAAGAGCTACCCCAGCCCACTTTGTGCCATCCAAATCATTTGTATTTGTGGAAGGCTCGGGGGTGGACACACGCTTGAAATAGAATTCCTCATATTCACCTTCTTCTTCATCGGCATATTGACGCAAAACAAGCTCCTGCGCCGTGAGCTTTATAACCGTAAATACGGAAATCACAGACGTTCCCTCATTGTACAATGTCAGCACGTTGCTCTTCAGTGTCCATGTGCCGCTGTTCGGAGCACCGTTGTAGGTCATCGTAAACGTATTATCCGATTTACAGGAGACGTAAATAGATACGCCATAATCTTCTTCCGGCTCTTCTCCGGGTTCATACTCGACTGCTTTATTGCATGACCAGTTTCCGACGATACTTGCGGTTTGTTGGCCTTGTTGGGGATGATCCACATCTTCCGTGTTATTCACGGTGTTGCTTTTGTTACAAGATGCAAAGAGCAATAAGGCAAGTGCTGCGTAAAGTGTTTTTTTCATTATGTCAGTCGGCAGTTATATCCCATCGCCACGTCGGTTTATAGAATTATTTAGCAGTGTTATCGCGATAGAGGTAGCGTTTGATGCTGTGTTTCGGCGTACGCTCAAACGGATCCGTGCGGGTTTCGATTTTCGTAATACGGCTGTAGGATGGCAGAGCGGCGTTAATCTTTTCGCGGATGTTATTAACATTCAGTTCGAGTTGTGTCACAACGAGAGCAACGAGTTGGTTGTTCCAAACGGTAACAAGCGATTCATCTATACCGTCTATTTCGTTGAGAATGGCTTCGATGTTTTCAGGATAGACCTTGTTTCCGTCTGCTTGAACAATGAGGTTGGATTTATGCCCCTGCACGTATATAGTACCGCCTTCGGCTATTTCTCCGACATCTCCTGTGCGGAACCAGCCGTCTTGTGTGAGCACCTGTTTGGTCAGCTCGGGCTCATTGTAATAGCCCAACATGACATTTTCGCCCTTGACCCAAATCTCCTCGTCTACGATTTTCGCCTGCATGCCCGAAACGATTTTTCCGCCGGAGCGGGCTTTGAAGTCCTGCCAGAGGTTGCCGGAAACAAGCGGTCCCGTTTCGGTCAGGCCATAACCGACGGTTATCGGGAAACGAATTTCCATAAGCAGTTTCTCCACTTCTTCGTTCAAGGCAGCGCCTCCGACGTGGAACTGACGGATATTACCTCCCATGCTTTGCAGCATACGCCGGCGGATCATGTTTTTAAGCATCCGTCCTATTACTGGCATGTGCCACATTGCTTTTATATTTTTCTTGCAGATGACGGGGAAAATATTCTTTTTGACGATTTTTTCTACCACTAAAGGAATCGTAACAATCGTGTACGGACGAATTTCGAGGAGTGCTTTGGAGAGCGTAGCCGGCGTAGGTGTAGCGCCCAGGAACCAGATATGACAGCCGGCAGGCAGTTGCCCGAGGAGTTCGCAAACCAATCCGTACATGTGCGCCAATGGCAGCATGGAGAGGACATTCTGGCGATTGTGTTCGGGGAGATTCTCCACCATATCCTGCACGTTATTGCTCAAACTCCGGAAAGAGAGCATCACGCCTTTCGGCGTGCCGGTAGAGCCGGATGTATAGCACAACATCAGCAGATCGTCCAAATCGCGTCCGCCGTAATTGATATCTTCTTTTTTGAGATGAATTTCGGGCACTTCGACCTTTTCGTTCAAGGGCAGAAGGTTCTCCATCGCGAATGTGTGCTTTACTTTCGGCAGGTCTTTGCCTTCCAGTTTTTTACGCACCTGCTCTGAAGCGATGAGCACTTCCGCATGGCTGTGGTTGATTATGCGGGCAATATCTTCCGCTGCGAAATCCGGCATAACGCAGACATTTACTCCACCCCATACGGCCGTTGCGAGATAGGCAACCGCCCAATTGGCACAGTTATTGCCGCAAATCGCAATGTGCACACCTTTCTTGAGTTTCAGATTATCGTAAATTGCCGCCAAATCCGCCATATTGTCCGCCATATCACCATACGTATAACGCGTAAGCGTGCGGTAATCCGCCAGAGCTATTTCATCCCAGTTGGTGCGGATAGCGTCCGTCAAAACTTCCAAATAATGTCTTGCCATAGTTCATTTTCTCATTTAATCATTTCCTCATTTTCTCATTTTGGGCGGCAAAAGTACAACTTTTTTTTCGACTACGCAAATAAAATAATGTTTTTGTAAAATTCACTTACAGCCACAATACCTTTCTCCCATACTTCAAGATCCATCGATTCGTTGGGCGAATGGATGGCATTCTGCTCCAAACCAAAGCCCATGAGAATGGTCTTCACACCCAGAACGCGCTCAAAATCAGCAATAATAGGTATGCTTCCGCCTCGGCGAGCAGCCAACGGCCGCTTTCCGAAAGCGATTTCAAAACCTTTCTCTGCGGCCTTGTATGCAGGCAAATCAATCGGGCATACGTAGCCCTGACCACCATGCATAGGCGTTACTTTCACGCGCACACCGACAGGAGCCAGTTGCTGCATATAATCGGCAAAAGCCCGGCTGATTTGCTCGTGATCCTGATTCGCCACAAGACGGCAACTGACCTTTGCGAATGCTTTTGATGGCAAAACCGTTTTACTCCCTTCGCCGGTATAGCCACCCCAGATACCACAAATATCAAAGGAAGGGCGACAGGAGTTGCGCTCAAGTGTGCTATACCCCACCTCGCCAAAAGTAGCATCCACAGCTATAGCGGCCTTGTAGTTGTCCTCGGAGAACGGGATTTGAGCAATCATTTTGCGCTCTTCATCGGGAATAGGAAGAACATCGTCATAAAAATGAGGAATGGTAATACGTCCCTGTGAATCAACCACTTGCGCGAGCATTTCGCACAAAGCATTAACCGGATTCTTGACTGCACCGCCAAAGTGACCACTATGCAAATCACGGTTCGGACCATCCACTTCAATCTGCCAATAAGCCAAGCCGCGCAGACCTGTCGTGATAGAAGGCGTGTCTTTGCCGATCATAGAAGTGTCGCTAACAAGAATTATATCGCATTTCAGAAGCTCCTTGTGCTCCTCAATAAAGGCTTCCAGAGACGGGCTGCCGATTTCCTCTTCCCCTTCAAAGATGAACTTCACGTTGCATTGCATTTGTCCTGTTTTCACAAGGTACTCAAAGGCTTTGGCTTGAATCATCGCCTGTCCCTTGTCATCATCAGCCCCGCGGGCATACAAACGTCCGTCGCGGACGGACGGCTCCCACGGGTCGGAATGCCACTGGTCAAG
This sequence comes from Paludibacteraceae bacterium, assembly GCA_905233925.1. GTDB lineage: Bacteria > Bacteroidota > Bacteroidia > Bacteroidales > Paludibacteraceae > Colicola. Next base: position 12,416 of record CAJOFV010000001.1, on the reverse strand, counting down.
CGGTTCGACAGGCATAACATCGTAGTGCGAGTAAACGAGCACAGTAGGCGCGTTATGCTGTTGGATATATTCCGCATACACAAAGGGATTGCCGTTTGAAGGCATGATTTCGGCGTGCGTAGCACCGGACGAAAGTAGCAAATCGCGCCAACGCTCGGCGCAACGCTGCATGTCGGACTTATGCTCGGGTTGACAACTGACGGAAGGAATCCGGATAAGACTCGCCCACTCTTCCATAAAACGGGCACGATGGGCAGTAATGTAATCTGTAATATTTTGCATTTTCACCAGAATTTTGCGCAAAGTTAGTAAAAATGTTGCATATATGCAAATTTATTTGTACCTTTGCGCGCAATTTCAATAAATTAGACCTATGAAACAGTATTTTTATTGCATTTTGACCGTTTTTGCGGTCGTTTTGAGCAGCTGCGGAAGTCCATCGCCGTATGAACAGATTGCGAAAGGCGCGCCGATTATGCCGGTGCACATGACAGCTGAAAGCATGGAGATTTATCTGACCGATTATGTGCCGTTGTTGGCTGCGGACAGTATGGTGGAAGAAAAAATGACGGTATGTGACAACGGCGGAATACAGTTGCTGCCGTTTGGCACAAAAGCGGGCTGTGACCGCGATGCTTTCTGCGTGGTTGCGCTGCCGAACAAGCCTTTCAGGACAGGCCTGACGGCTACCGGATGTAGTCAAAACAGTGTGACCGTCGCATGCGAATCGGCAGACGTGCAAGTGGTTGCCATGATTCAGAATATGCCCGCGCCTGTCAGCAACAACGGCGATGGCAGTTGGACGATTACAATCGCACCGCAACTGAAGGGACGGTCATATCTGCGCGTGTATGCGTGCGACACCTTATGTATATATAATGACATTCTCGTTCCACTGGAGAACGGCAAGCCGATTATAGACGCGGCACAATTGAACCGCCACGATGCACAGGCACAGGTACTGTATTCGCTGTTAGTGGACCGTTTTGCGAACGGAAACGCCGGCAACGACTGGAAAATGCAGTCACCGGAAGTGTTGGATATCGTTGATTATCAAGGCGGTGACTTTGCCGGGATTACGCAAAAAATCGAAGAAGGTTTCTTTGACGAACTGGGCATCAACACGATATGGGTATCCCCGATTACGCAGAATCCGTGGGACGCGTGGGGCAAGTATGAGTTCAAAAACGGCAACAAATACGACCCCGACAAAACATATACCAAGTTCAGCGGTTATCACGGCTACTGGCCAATTTATGCGACAGAGTTGGAAGTGCGTTTCGGTACGAAGGAAGAGTTCCGCGCCATGTTGGCAGCGGCGCACGCACATAATATCAACGTGATTCTGGACTACGTGGCGAACCACATGCATATCAACTCGCCTACTTACAAACAGCACCCCGACTGGCATACGGATTCCATCCTGCCCGACGGACGGCGGAACTTCGAGTTGTGGGACGAAGCGCGTCTGACCACATGGTTTGACAAACATATCCCGACATTGGATTTGGAGCGCGAGGATATTTGTCAGGCGATGACGGACTCGGCATTATACTGGCTGGAAAACTATGATTTGGACGGATTCCGGCACGACGCTTGCAAACATATTCCCGAGGGCTATTGGCGGATGTTAGGACAAAAAATGGCTAAACGCTATCCCAACAGACCGATTTGGATGATTGGCGAAACGTACGGAAGTCCTGAATTGATTGGTTCGTATGTGAAATCGGGTATGCTGAATGCGCAGTTTGACTTCAATGTGTATTTCGCGATTCGTGATGCGTTGGTGAAAGGCGACAGTTTTGAGAATGTGAACAAGACCGTACTGGAATCTTTGGCTGCATACGGCGCACACCACACGATGGGTAACATCAGCGGCAATCACGACCAGATTCGTTTTGCGTCTATGGCAGGCGGTGCCATCAGCACGAACACCAACGGTAAAGAAGAAGGCTGGACAGGCGAAGTGGGCATCGGCGATGCAGAAAAGGCATATAAACGGACACTGGCACAAGAAGCACTGAACCTGACGCTGCCGGGCGTACCTTGTATCTATCAAGGCGACGAATATGCCGAAACGGGCGGCAATGACCCTGACAACCGGCACATGATGCGGTTTGGCGGACTGAATGACGAGCAGCAAGCATTCTGCAACAAAGTGCGTGAACTGATTGCTTTGCGGCGCGGTAATATGGCATTGCTGTATGGCGAATATGTGCCGGTAACCGTTTCGCAGGACACACTTGTTTTTGAACGCAGATATATGAACGAGGTTGTGCGCGTGACAATTGTCCGCGACGAGGAACCGAAGGTAGAAGTATTGTAATATGAAGACAGAAGAAGAAAAACAGACCTCTTCCTTTTCATCCAGGATTGGTTTGATTATGGCCGCGGCGGGAAGTGCCGTTGGCTTGGGTAATATTTGGAAGTTTCCCTATATAGCAGGCGAAAACGGTGGCGGCGCATTTTTGATTATTTATCTTATTTGCGTGCTGATTTTCGGTTTACCGCTGCTGATGACAGAGTTTCTGATAGGCAAACAGTCCGGCAAGAGTGCATTCGGCGCATTTCGGGCATTACGCAATAACAGCAGATGGCAGTGGTTGAGCTGGAGCTGTATGGTGACGGCGGTCATCATCATGGGCTTCTATTTCGTTGTAACGGGTTGGTGTTTCCATTATGTGGTGGCGGCAGTCGCTCATTCTTTCAAAGGATTGGACACGGGTTCATTCACGGAGCATTTCAATAGCCTTGTCAGTAACGGTGGCGGCATGTTCGCATATGCCGTTTTGGCTGTACTGCTGACAGCAGTGGTGCTGTGGTTTGACGTAAATAAAGGCATTGAGCGGTTGAGCAAGATTTTGATGCCGCTACTGCTGGTGATGATGATGCTGATGGCAGGCCGTGTGCTGATGCTGCCGGACAGCAATATCGGCATGAAATTCTTTTTCCAGGCAGATTTCTCGAAGATTACGCCGGAGGTCGTTCTGGCTGCGATGGGACAATGTTTCTTCAGCCTGTCCATTGGTATGGGAGCAATTATCACGTACGGCGCATACATGCCAAAGCGGCAGAATATTATGGCAACTTCGTTGCAGGTCGTAGTACTTGACACGCTTGTAGCGGTGCTTGCAGGACTGATTATCTTCCCCGCTGTGTTTGCGTTTGGCGTTGACCCTGCAGAAGGACCGGAATTGGTATTTGTAGTGCTCCCCGCGGTCTTTGAACAGATGTCGTTCTCTTGGTTCAGTAGCATTCTGTTCTTCGGCTTGCTGTGCGTGGCAGCGGTGACATCAACGATATCGCTCATGGAAGTGGCTGTCGCCTTCCTCACGGAGGCTACTGCTACGCGCAAACATCCGTTAAATCGGCATAAATCAGTGCTTGTAGTGAGCGCAATAGTGCTTGTAATGGTGGCACTCAATGTGCTTTCATTGACGGATAACGGCAGTTGGCTCTGTTTACACGGGGATAACTTCTTCGACTGGTCGGATACCATTTCTGCGAATATACTGATGCCTGTCAACGCGTTTGCAATGGCGTTGTTTGTGGGTTGGTTTATGAATAAAACGGAGACCCGGCAAGAAATCGGCAAAAAAAGCAATTGGCAATATCGGCTTGGGGCTGTCTTTTTGCCGCTGGTGCGATTCCTTATTCCGCTGGCAATTTTGGCTATTTTCCTCAATGGACTGGGGATTTTGTAATACACACTAAATCATAAAAGCATGAAAAAATCGATCTTATTTGCTCTGGCGGTGATGATGCTTGCCGGATGCGCAAAGAAACCGTGCTGTGAACATCGTCACCCGTGTTGGGCGTATAACAGCACCATTTATGAACTGAACACGCGTCAAGTAACGGACGAAGGTACCTTTGCTGCCGCAGAAGCCATCTTGCCCGATTTACGCGAGAATTCAATTGACATTATTTGGGTAATGCCATGCCAACCGATTGGCGAATTAACCCGCAAAGGTACTCTTGGCAGTTACTACTCTATCAAGGACTACTGCGCCATCAATCCTGAATTCGGTACACGCGCTGACTTTGAACATTTTCTGAAAACCGCACACGAACTGGGATTCAAAGTGATTCTGGACTGGGTTGCCAACCATACTGCTCCCGACCATGCCTGGACGCAGAATGAAGGCTGGCACTACCGCGACAGCTTGGGCAACCTGATGGTTCAATATGACTGGACGGACATTTCCAAACTCAACTACCATAATCAAGATATGCGCAACGCCATGCTGGAAGCTATGCACTGGTGGATGGATTCGATTGGTATTGACGGTTTCCGCTGCGACGTAGCCGGAGAAGTGCCGACAGATTTCTGGAACTGGGCAATGGCTGATTTGCGCCAAACACACCCTGACATGTTCACGTTAGCAGAGGATGAAGACAAGGCGCAGGAACTGACCGAAAGTGCATTTGATATGTACTACGGCTGGACGTTGCACCACATTATGAACCAAGTGGCGCAGGGTAAACAAACTGTTGAAGATTTGTGGAATTACTTCGCGAGGTGCGACACAACCATTCGCCATGACGCTATTCGCATGAATTTCACCTCCAACCACGACGAAAACTCATGGTCAGGCACCGAGTTTGAGCGGATGGGTGATGCTGCGGATTTGTTTGCTGTTTTCACGTACGTTGTTCCCGGAATGCCATTGATTTATACGGGTCAATTGAGCGGCAATCACCATCGTCTGCAATTCTTTGAAAAGGACACAATTGACCGTGTGCCCGATGCACACCAGTACGGCATGTATCAGAAACTGAACCAAATGCGCAAGGACAACCGCGCCCTGTGGAGCAACGAGAAAGGAGCCCCGATGGTTCGTATTCCTGCAGACAACGAGAAGATTTTTGCCTGCGTACGCCAGAAGAACTGCCCGAAATGCGGGAACAATACCGTTCTTGCTGTAATGAATATGTCAGGCGAGGAGCAAACCGTCAATCTTGATTTGGCGGAATATGCCGGCACCTACAAATGCTGCTGCGGAAAAGAGAAAGAACTTGCCGCACAGCAGGAGCTGACGCTCAAGCCCTGGAGCTGGAAGATTTATACTAAATAAGGCTTACGTATCATACTAAAATACTCCCCACCTTGTTTCTTCAGGGCGGGGAGTATTGTTTTTATTCTGCCTGTGCGGCATCCGGTGTTGCTGCAGGCTTGTCATCCTTTGGCGGAACAAAGAACGGCACATGCGGACGTTCCGGTTTCTCCTCACGAGGTTTGATAACCAGCGGATCCTTGTTGATTTCCGCCGTTGTAGCACGGTTCTTAAGCAAGTCAATCGCCAAATACAACGAGTGCGCAAACGATAAATGATTGGCGCTGTTTTTGCCGGCAAGATCGTATGCTGTGCCATGATCCGGCGAAGTACGGATGATTGGCAATCCGGCGGTATAATTGACGCCATCCATATCCAGACTCTTGAACGGAATCAGCCCCTGGTCATGATACATGGCAAGAATGGCATCGAAGTGCGTATATTGCCCCGCGCCAAAGAAACCGTCCGCGCTATATGGACCAAATGCCAATATACCCTGCTCCACCGCCTTGTCGATTGCGGGTTTGATAACATCCTGTTCTTCTTTGCCGATTAAGCCGTTATCTCCGGCATGCGGATTAAGCGCCAGAACGGCAATCCGCGGACGGCGAATCATAAAATCATCCTTCAGCGAAGCATTCAGCGTAGAAAGTTTACGCAGGATACGCTCCTCGGAAATCATCTGTGCTACCTTGGTAATCGGCGTATGATTGCAAACCAGCGCCACTTTCATACGCTCGCTTACCATCATCATCAGCGCGTCCTTGTGCTCGCCGCCGAAAATCGACGCCAGATACTCCGTGTGACCGGAGAACGCAAAGCTGTCAGACTGAATATTTTCCTTATTAATCGGTGCCGTCACAAGCGCATCCACAAATCCCTCTTTGAGGTCTTTGCAGGCACGCTCCAATGCAGCAAACGATGCTTTGCCGGCTTCCTTCGTGGATTCGCCGATTGCCAACGGCGTATCGTCTGCATAGCAGGAAACAAGGCTCAATTTGCCGTCTTTCGCGTCTTTCGGCGACAGAATCAGTTGGAACTGCATATTGCGGCATTCCTCGCCAAGCGTCTGCATATGACGTTTAAGAATGGAGAGGTTGCCATAAACTACCGGCTTGCATATTTCGTAGATGTGCGAGTCGGCTAATGTCTTGATTATCACCTCGTAACCGATGCCATTAATATCACCGGCGGTAATGGCTATTGTTGGTTTCATATCAGAATTTTTCGTTATGTATTTTGTCGTAAAGTAATTTATCAAGGTCGTAATCCTTGCGTTCCTCGTCCTTGTAACCGAGCGAAATGACGCAAAGCACATTCAGTTCTTCAGGAATACCGGTAATCTCGCGAACAAGCCGTTCCGCTTCTTCCCGACCATAAATGTGGCACCAACATGCACCCAATCCCTGTTCCGCTGCCGCCAAAAGCAAATGCTCCGCCGCAATAGCACCGTCTGCCTGCCACGTGTCGCCCAGAGACGCATCTACAGCCACTACTATCGCCGCCATGGCCGTCTCAAGCATTCCGGCACCGTATTCTTTGCAGGGCGCCATGGCACGAATCTTCGCCATATCGGTTACCACCACAAACTCCCACGGATTACGGCGTTTGCCGGAGGGCGACATCAGCGCACAACGCAACATATAATCAATTTTTTCGCGCTCAACAGGCTGCGACGTATAACGCCGGATTGACCGCCTGTGGCGACATAATTCCATGAATGTTTCCATTATTTTTACGTTTTGCGGCGCAAAATTACGCTTTTTTTTGCATATATGCAAATATTTTCGTACCTTTGCAGCAAAATATTGATAATTATGAAAGCAAGAGGTTCTTTTTTGGTTGTTTTGTGCGCCGTAGTTGCTATTGTCTTGTCCGGTTGCAAGGGTGCTAATGGCGGCACAAAAGTTTCAGCTACGGGCAGTATCTATGAGTGTCTGGTGGTGATGCCGTCGCGTCCTTTGGCGAATCCGCAGGAGGTGGTGAGTGCTTCCGCCTATGCCGAAAATATTGCCACGACGTATGACATGGTAAAAGCGGTCATGGGCGCCGATATGCCCTGCCTGCCGCAAATGGAGCCGTATTTCAATCTCACGCACGTGGCGCCGGCTGCGTTTGACGACTTCCTCAAGCCCACGCGCAATGTCCTTATTATTGATATCGACCCGAATCGTTATACCCAAACCAAAGCAAAGTACAGCATTGACTACTGGTCGCATCCGCAGGCGGTTTATCGCATACAAGTGCCTGATGATGAGGCGTTTATCGCTTACTGGACCGCCCACGGCGAAGAAATGCGTGATTGGTTTGTTAAGCAGGAAATTGACCGTCAGAAGCAGTTCTACCGCGCGTCCACGGCCAAAGATGCCCGTGCTGCCTTACAAAAACGCATCGGCATTGACATGCTCATTCCCGAAGATTACATGCTTATTCAGGATACAATTCTCACATCCAATAGCGAAGCGGTCTCCGTCATCTGGTGCTGCAACAACAAAGGTCCCATGCGCCGCGATTTGGTGGTCTATTCCTACCCTTACACCGATGAAAAAACCTTCACGCCGGATTATCTGAACGCCAAACGTGATGCCGTGCTTGGAAAGATTATCACCGCCTCTGTTCCAGGCTCTTATATGGGCACCGAATATAAAGTCTTCCCCCCGCAAATGCGGGTCATTCAGGCGGATCCGTACAAAGCCGAAGTGCGTGGATTATGGAAGATTTACAACGGCGAAGCAATGGGGGGACCATATGTCAGCCACACCTGCATTGACGAAGTCAATCACCGCGTCATTACCGCCGAAGTCTATGTTTTGGCTCCCGGGCAAAAGAAACGCAATGCTCTCCGGCAGGCAGAAGCCATTCTTTACACCCTCGTTCTCCCGCAACAAATGAACGAGTTGGAGGAGGTGATTGTCAGTCAGGACAAATAGCATATGTTAAGCATCTCTTAAGCATCTCTTGTATAGTTCAAAACTGACACGCGACTGCCATTTTGGCAGCCGCTGTGCTTTTGGTACAACTTTTGACGATAAAAGGGCAAACGTTAAAATGCTACAACTATGGAAAAGAGAGAAAACTTAAACAAATTTGCCATCAACCTCTGCGAGAGGGCGCAGCAAGGCAAACTCGACCCGGTTATCGGTCGTGATGACGAGATTCGCCGCGTGCTGCAAATCTTGAGCCGGCGGACGAAGAACAATCCTATTCTGATTGGCGAGCCCGGTGTCGGAAAGACCGCCATCGCGGAAGGTCTTGCCCATCGTATCGTGCGCGGCGACGTGCCCGAGAACCTGAAAAAGAAACTGATTTACTCCCTCGATATGGGTGCGCTCATTGCAGGTGCGAAATATCAAGGTGAGTTCGAAGAGCGTCTGAAGGGCGTGATTAACGAAGTCGTACAGGCGGCCGGTGAAATCATCCTCTTTATTGATGAGATTCACACACTGGTCGGTGCCGGCAAGTCTTCGGGCGCGATGGATGCAGCCAACATCCTCAAACCTGCGTTGGCGCGGGGCGAACTCAGAGCTATCGGTGCGACCACTTTGGACGAATACCAGAAATACTTCGAAACTGACAAAGCCCTTGAGCGCCGGTTCCAGAAGGTTATGGTCGATGAGCCCGATGAGGCGGCTACCATTTCCATTCTACGTGGTTTGAAGGAGCGCTATGAAACCCACCACAAAGTGCGTATCATGGACGATGCCCTTATCGCGGCCGTCACGCTCTCCGCGCGGTATATTACGGACCGTTACTTGCCCGACAAGGCGATTGACCTTGTTGATGAGGCGGCGGCAAAACTGCGTCTCGAAGTCGATTCCAAGCCGGAAGAGATAGATAATCTTGACCGCCAGATCAAACAACTGGAGATTGAACGCGAAGCCATCAAGCGCGAGAAGAACGACGAGAAACTGGCTACCATCAAAGAGCAACTTGCCAAACTCAACGAAGAGCGCAACAAGATGAACGCCCAATGGGAAAAGGAAAAAGGCTACGTTGCCACCATTCAGAACGAAAAAGCCAATATCGAGCAGATGAAACATCAAGCCGAACTGGCGGAGCGCGAAGGCGATTACGGCAAAGTCGCGGAAATCCGTTACGGCAAGCTCCAACAAGCCGAAGCGAACATCAAGGCTGCCCAGGAAGCATTGCGTAATATATCTGCTGCAAGCGGCAACGGACCGCTTATTGACGAGGAAGTCGATGAAGATGATATAGCCGAAGTGGTTGCACGTTGGACGGGTATTCCCGTGAACAAGATGATGCAGTCCGAGCGCGACAAACTCTTGCATCTTGAGGAGGAACTTCACAAACGCGTCATCGGTCAGGACAATGCCATCATTGCCGTCAGTGATGCCATCCGTCGCAGCCGTGCAGGCTTGCAGGATCCGAAACGTCCAATTGGCAGTTTCATCTTCCTCGGAACAACCGGTGTCGGCAAAACCGAGCTCGCAAAAGCACTCGCGGACTACCTCTTTGACGATGAGAACATGATGACACGTATCGATATGTCCGAGTACCAGGAGAAATTCTCTGCAACGCGGCTTATCGGAGCGCCTCCCGGATACGTCGGTTACGACGAAGGTGGCCAACTGACCGAAGCCATTCGCCGCAAACCCTACTCCGTCGTGCTCTTCGATGAAATCGAAAAAGCCCATCCGGATGTATTCAATGTCTTGCTGCAAGTGTTGGATGACGGACGTCTGACAGACAACAAAGGTCGTGTCGTGAACTTCAAGAACACCTTGATTATCATGACTTCCAACCTCGGCTCACAACTTATCCGTGAGAACGAAGAGAAAGGCGTGGACGAGGAAACGACCAAGAAACAGGTGCTTGATTTGCTCCGCCAAACCATTCGTCCGGAGTTTTTGAACCGTATTGACGAGACGATTATCTTCTCGCCGCTGAACGAGGCACAGATTCGCGACGTAGTAAGTCTGCAAATCACCGCCATTCACAAGATGTTGGAGACTCAGGGCATTGATCTCCGCGTGACGAACGATGCCATTGATTATATTGCGAGAGAAGGTTACGACCCGCAGTTTGGCGCACGACCTGTCAAGAGAGCCTTGCAACGTCTTGTACTGAACGAACTCTCGAAACAGATTATTTCCGGCCGTGTGGACACCAAACGTCCTGTAATTGTCGAACTCCTCGACGGCGAACTGCACTTCAAGAACTAATCTTACTTCCTGACGATAATCCAAATGATAATGGGCGCTCCGAACAGGGCGCTCATTGTTGATATTGGCAGCGGATATGTGAACGCATTGCATAGAATGTCGCAAACGAGCAACAGGTTCGCTCCCACAAGCGCCGAAGCGGCAGCCGTAATGCGGTGATTGGATGTACGGAAAATCCCGCGGGCGATATGCGGAACAGCCACACCCACAAACGCTATCGGTCCGCAGAATGCCGTTATACCGCCGGCAAGCAGACAGGTAGCGATGACAATCAGCGTGCGCGTGTGCTCGACATTCACACCCAACGCACGGGCATAGTTTTCACCCAAAAGCAAACCGTTCAGCGGCTTAACAAGGCACAGCACAAGAATCGCGCCGACAAGCATAGTGACTGCCAAGATGGTTAATTCCGTCCATCCAACGGAAGACAACGAACCAAGCGTCCAAACAATAAAGAGTTTCAGCGCATCCGGATTGGCAAAGTTCTGAATCAGGTTCACCAACGCTCCGGCAATCGAACCAATCATCATACCGACAATCAGCAGACTGACCACCAGCAAAAGCACGGCGAGCGCGCCGAGCACAGCTGCCGTAGCCACCGCCACTTGTCCCATCGCCAGGAGACGCAAGCCGGTCATCGTAGATGCCATCGTCACCAGCGCCACACCTAATCCGGCACCGCTGCTGACACCCAGTATATACGGTCCCGCCAATGGGTTGCGGAACAGCGTCTGCATCATCAAACCGCTGACAGACAACGCTGCGCCGGCAAGAATGGCAGTAATCGCACGCGGCAAACGCAAATTAACAAAGAGTTGCTGCCCTAATGCCGTCAGTCCTTCGCCTCTACTCCACAAGCCGTCCGACAAGAGCCAAACGCTGCCGGAACATATATCCAACACGAACAGTCCCGCCAAAAGCAGAATAAACGCAAAGAATAATATGGGATTTGAAGATTTCAACATTTGAGGGTTTGAAGATTAGTCGCAGAGGGAAAACAAATCGGCACGCGGGTTAATAAGCATAACGGGATGGCGTTCGGGCGGACCGAAAAGGATGTCATCCAAGCCGTATTCACGGGAAGCGGTCAGCACAAGCAGCTGATGCCCTGTTTCGGATTGGCGCTCCACGGCTTCTTTGTACAGCGAGAAACTGTCCTTGCGCGCTTCCTGAATCTCGTATGAGATGGCTGTTCCTGTCTTGGCAGACACAGACTCGATATGCGTTTTGATGCGGTTGGTGTTCTGCTGCGCGTGCGAGCCGTAGTCGTGCGCCTTTAATAATATAAGGTGCGCGCCTGTCTTGCGGGCAAGGTACGTGCAGATTTCCGCTTTGTAGGTTTCCTCCTCCAACATCGTCACCGGCACCAGAACGCGGTTGAGTTGCAGAATCTCGCGCATCGTGGGCGTAACAAAGACATACGGACGGCGCTCTTCGCGGCAGTCGTCCAACGCTTTCTGTATCTCGCGGCGGTTATTAGCGCATGAAACAAAGCGGATGTCCTCGTTATTTTCCCAAATCAGCATTGATGGTTTCGATATAATTAATCAGTTCTTCCGCGCCATCGCCTTTCTCGGCGGACGTGATAAATATCGGCGGCAATTCTTCCCATGTTTCGAGAAGCGTCTGCTTATATGCCCCCACATTCTCGGACAGACGCCCTTTGCCGACCTTGTCCGCTTTGGTGAAAACAATAGCAAACGGCACTTCGTTTTCGCCAAGCCACTGCATAAATTCAAGGTCAATCTTCTGCGGTGCCAGACGGCAGTCCACCAGTACAAACAGACTGACCAGTTGTTCCCGCAGCAGGCAATACCGCTCAATCATCTTGCGCAGTTGTTCCCGCTGCTTTTGTCCCGTTTGCGCAAAGCCATAGCCCGGCAAATCCACCAAATGCCAAGGGCATTTGGCATTTGAAGATTGGAAAATTTGAGGATTTGACGATTCCACCAAAAAATGATTGATGAGAAGCGTCTTGCCGGGCTTTTGGGAGGTCTTGGCGAGTTTCGGGTTATGGCACAGCATATTTATCAGCGACGACTTGCCCACGTTCGACCGTCCGATGAAAGCATATTCAGGCAACGTGCTTTTCGGGCACGTTGCCACATCGGGATTGGATATTACAAATTCAGCACTGGTAATCATTATTCCTCCACTACTCTACCCATCATGTCGT